>JANLQV010000360.1:0-6708 GCA_031368025.1 Sphingomonadales bacterium
CGTCGAGCTTGGCATCGTCCTTCAGATAGACTTCGGAACGCCCGCGCGCGGCTTTGTAAAGCGGCGGCTGGGCGATGAAGAGGTGTCCGCCGGTAATGATCTCCGGCATCTGGCGATAGAAAAAGGTCAGTAGCAGCGTGCGGATATGCGCGCCGTCCACATCGGCGTCGGTCATGATGACGATCTTGTGGTAACGCAGTTTTTCAAGGTTGAAATCGTCGCGACCGATGCCGGTGCCCATCGCCTGGATCAGCGTGCCGATTTCGCGCGAGGAGAGCATCTTGTCGAACCGGGCGCGTTCGACGTTCAAGATCTTGCCGCGCAACGGGAGGATCGCCTGATTTTGGCGGTTGCGGCCCTGCTTTGCCGAACCACCAGCGGAATCGCCTTCGACGAGGAAGAGTTCGGATTTGGCCGGATCGCGCTCCTGGCAATCGGCCAGCTTGCCGGGGAGAGAGGCGATATCCATCACGCCCTTGCGGCGGGTCAGCTCGCGGGCCTTTTTGGCGGCTTCGCGGGCGGCCGCGGCGTCGATGATCTTGGCAACGATCGTGCGCGCGTGCGCCGGGTTTTCCTCCAGCCACTCGGCCATCTTGTCCGCCATCAGGCTTTCGAGCGGCTGGCGGACTTCGGAAGACACCAGCTTGTCCTTGGTCTGCGACGAAAATTTGGGATCGGGCAGCTTGACCGAGACAATCGCGGTCAGCCCTTCGCGCATGTCATCGCCGGTCAGCGTGACTTTCTCCTTTTTGAGGAGGCCAGACTTGTCGGCGTAATTGTTGAGCGTGCGGGTCAGCGCGGCGCGGAACGCCGCCATATGGGTGCCGCCGTCGCGCTGCGGGATGTTGTTCGTAAACGGCAGGACGTTTTCGTAATAACTGTCATTCCATTCAAGTGCGACGTCGATCCCTATGCCGTCACGCTGCCCCGAAACCGAGATCGGGTCGGGGAAGAGCGGGGCCTTGGCCCGGTCAAGATATTTAACGAAAGCTGCAATCCCGCCCTCATAATAAAGCTCATGCTCGACATGTTCGGCATGGCGGGCATCGACGAGGAAGATACGGACGCCCGAATTGAGGAATGCCAGTTCACGATAGCGATGCTCAAGCTTTTCGAAATCGAACTCGATGATCTTGAAGGTTTCGGGTGAAGGCAGGAACGTGACCCGCGTCCCCTTCTTGCCGTTCGACGGGCCGACGACCTTGAGCGGCGCAACCGCATCGCCGTGGCTGAACTGCATGTAATTTTCTTCGCCATCGCGCCAGATAGAAAGATCAAGCCGGATCGAAAGCGCGTTGACGACGGAAACGCCCACGCCGTGGAGCCCGCCCGAAACCTTATAGGCATTGTCATCCGACGTGTTCTCGAACTTCCCGCCCGCGTGGAGTTGGGTCATGATGACCTCTGCGGCGGAAACGCCTTCTTCGGCATGGATGCCGGTCGGGATGCCGCGGCCATTATCTTCGACCGAGACCGATCCGTCGGGGTTCAGCGTGATGACGATCTTGTCGCAATGCCCTGCCAGCGCCTCATCAATCGCGTTGTCCGAAACTTCGAACACCATGTGGTGGAGGCCCGATCCGTCATCGGTATCGCCGATATACATGCCGGGCCGTTTGCGGACCGCATCCAGCCCTTTGAGGACCTTGATCGAATCGGCGCCATAATCGTTGGTGTTGGGGGTGTTCTGAGGTTCATCTGTCATGCCGAGCCTATAGGGAACGGAACCCGAAATCCCAAGGAAAATGCGACGGTGAGAATGATTTGACAATGTTCATATGATTAGATATCTAACTAACTAGTTTGATATCTAATCGGAGAAGAAAATGGCGGCGAGCAGAAGAAATTTCATCCTTGGCGCAGGCGGTACACTCGCGTTGGTGGCGGTCGCTGGCACGTGGCGGGTAACGCGGATGCCCGAAAAGGCAATTGAACCCTGGCAGCTTGATCCCGAACCGCCCGCCGATGTCCGGCTCGACGCATTCAGGCATGCCATCCTTGCTCCCAACCCGCATAATCGCCAGCCCTGGCTGATCCGGCTTGAGGGCGATAATTCGGCCCTCATTTCGTGTGACCTCCACAAGCGCCTACCCGAGACCGATCCGTTCGACCGGCAAATTGTCATCGGATTTGGCACGTTTATCGAACTGGCCCGAATTGCGGCCGCCGAACGTGGTGTACGGATGGACCTATCCCCGTTCCCCGAGGGTGAACCGCAACCACGTCTAGACGCCCGACCTGTCGCACGCCTGACGTTCGTCGCGGATGAGACGGTCCGCCGGGATCCGCTCCATAAGGAGATTCCGAGGCGCCGGACCAACCGGGAAATCTATTCGCCATCCGTGCCAGGCATCCGTCAATTGGCAGCATTGCAAGCCGGCGAAGTGAACATGATCAGCAATCCATCGCTTCTTGGCCGGCTTCGTGCGATCACCGTTGCTGCAATCTCCGATGAAATGAATACGCATCGGACGATGATGGAAACGGTGCGGCTGCTGCGCATTGGCCGGGACGAGGTTGATGCGGCAGGTGACGGGCTGGCGCTTACCGGCCCGATGATCGAGGCAACCCGATTGCTTGGCCTGACCTCGAGAGCAACCCTGGCCGACCCGACCAGCACTGCATTCAAGATCGGTCTGGACGGGCAACGGGTAGTCTACGATTCCGTCCCCGCAGCGCTTTGGATTTCCACACAGGGCAATACACGCGCCGACCAGCTCGATGCAGGCCGCCGCTATGTTCGCGCCACATTGCGTGCCGCTGCGCTGGGCCTGGCCATCCACCCGATGAGCCAGTCGCTCCAGGAGTATCCAGAAATGGCCGGTCATTTTAACGCTGTTCATGCATTGCTTGGCGTATCACGTGACCACCGGATCCAGATGCTTGCCCGTGTCGGCCTTGCGCCGCCGGTCGCCCCGGCTGCGCGATTGCCGCTCCAGTCCCATCTCGTCGCATGAACAAGACCATTCCGGCCTTCGAGCTTTTCAACGAAATCGGGATCATCGACCAGCTTGTCGGTACGATGTTTGAAAGGGCGATCCCCAAGGGCATAACCCGGGCGCAGTTCACGGTAATCAACCATTTTGTGCGGCGGGGCTTCGAGGAAAGGTCCCCTGCCGAACTGGCCAGCGCCTTCCAGATCACCCGGCCCACCATGACGAGCACGCTTGCGCGAATGGAGGGAGCCGGCCTTGTCAGCCTGCGCGCCGATCCTGCAGATGGCCGCGCCAAACGTGTGTCGCTAACGGTCAAGGGCCGCGATATGCAAGCCGCTTGCATCCGGGCCAGCCTGACGCTCCTGCCCCTGATCGAGACCCTGATCACCGACAGCGAAATCGAGACGCTTCTGCCCATCCTTCGCCGACTGCGCATCGGACTGGATCACGCGCGGGAGCCATCGACCGTCCCGACCGGCCCCATCTAGCCGGTGCCTTGAATAGAAAAAGAGTGCGCCGGCGCATCATTTGTGTTCGAAAGGAGATCTGCAAACCGGAGGATGGAGGGAGCATCCGAACATGATGCTGTCACGCAACTATCCTCCATCTCCAGAATTGGCGCCCTATATCCTTCGCCATTATGTGTTTGAGGCCGAACTTCCGGATGATTTCTCCTTGCGGGACAGCCTGCTTTCGGAATCGGCCTTTGTCCGGATTCTCATTCGCGGTGACTGGAAGGCGGAAATTGCTCCCGGCTATTGGGACAGCGCGGGCCCGGTCGTGCTTTTCGGCCCGAATGCCTTTCCCCTGCCAGTCGAGGTACGGGGCCCGTTTACCGTTGCCGGGTTTGCGATTCACCCCGCGGGATGGCGGTCGCTCTTTCAACGGCCGGCACGAGATTACACAGACCAAATGCTGCCGCTCTCCGCTGCATGGGGGGCCATAGCCGACCGGCTATCGATGGAAATCTCGCCAAAAGATGAGGACGCGGCGCTGGTCGCTGCGATGGAAAGGGCCATTACCGCACAGTTGAACGTCATCGGCTTTCGCCAGCCCGATACTCAAATGGCGGCGTTCGCCGTGATTGCCCGCAACGACAGCACGATCCGGATCGATACCGCGGCCGCACAGATTGGCCTGTCGGTTCGGCAGCTCGAACGGCGTTGCCTAGCAACATTCGGATTGAGCCCGAAGGCCGTGCTGCGCCGAAGCCGCTTTCTCGATATGGCAACCGCGATGCGCGGCTTTTCATCGCCCAGCGACGAGGAGCTGGCCGCTCTGCGTTATTTCGACCAATCCCACCTCACGCGCGAATTCAAGCGGTTCGCCCGGATGACGCCGCGTGCCTTTCAGCGCGCGGCAACCCCGCTGCTGACCGCGGGGCTCAACCTGCGGAGCCAGGCGAAGGCGAATCTGGCGGACGATCAGGAACGGGAATAGCCGCAACGCCCCCTTCACCCACATGATACCAACTGGCCGTCGCACCAAGCCCCGCGAAAAGACCGGGCTCAGTTCCCGTCATCCAGACCTGCCCACCGCCCAAAGCCAGCCGCTCGAACAGCGCCGCGCGGCGAACCGGATCGAGATGCGCCGCCACTTCGTCAAGCAGGAGGATCGGGCGTCGCCCTGCCCGTTCGGCCACAAGATCGGCATGTGCCAGCACAATCCCGAGCAGCAGCGCCTTTTGTTCGCCGGTTGAACAGCGCGCCGCCGCCTGCCCTTTAGCGAGGTGCGTGACCGACAGATCGCTGCGGTGCGGGCCCGACAGTGTCCGCCCGGCCGCCGCGTCGCGGGCGCGGCCTTGCGCGAGTTCGCTTGGGAGTTGGCCGCCGTCCTGCCATCCGTCGAGTGCCAGTCCGGCCCGCGCAAAAGGCCCTTCGGCAGACGCCGCGATTCTGCCGCACAGGGCTTCGACGAGCCCCGAACGCGCCTCGGCAATCGCGCTGCCATGTTCGGCCATTTGCGCCTCCAGCGCTGCCAGCCATTCAGGATCGGCAGGTCGATCCTCGCCGAGCAGCCGGTTGCGCTGGCGCATTGCGGCATCATAGCGGGTGGTATGGCGGGCATGAGCCGGTTCGAGCGCCAGCACGAGCCGGTCGAGAAAGCGGCGGCGTTCGCCCGCACCTTCCATGAACAGCCGGTCCATTGCGGGTGTCAGCCAGACGATCGACAACCATTCGGACAGCGCATTGGCGGGGGCAGTCGCGCCATTGATCCTGACCACCCGGCGATCCGGCGCACTGGCCAGCACACCGGTGCCAAGATCGACATCGCCCAGCCGTCCGGCCACCGCGAATCCGCCGGGCCCGTCGCTACGGGCCATATCGGCCAGTGCCGCCCCACGCAGCCCGCGCCCCGGCACGAGCAAGGAAACCGCCTCAAGGATGTTGGTCTTGCCCGCGCCATTTTCGCCGGCCAGCACGACGAACACCGCGCCCGGTTCGAGCGTCACCGCCCGATGGTTGCGGAAATCGGTCAGGGTCAGACGGGTCAGGGCCATGCAAAGCTGCTGCACACCAGAACGCCATGAAAGACAAGCCCGCCTTGCCCTTGGCGAAAGACGCGCGTAAGGGCGCCCACTCGGTCGGGACGTAGCGCAGCCTGGTAGCGCATCACACTGGGGGTGTGGGGGTCGCAGGTTCGAATCCTGTCGTCCCGACCAATAAATCAATGACTTAGCGGCATTTCCTCGAAACACTATTATCCCATTTTCGCGCTGGTGGTGCGCTGGTGGTGCAGATAATGCCATTATGTTCTCAACGCGATGCATCGCAGCGCATCGGAAATGGACGCGGGCGACCCCTGTTTCGATTGAAAGCGGCCCCGATTCTCGGTAGCCCGTCACCCGGATGCAGGAGCAATTGCCCCTTCGCCCCGCCGAGTTCGTCAAAATCCGGGACGGCTTCATTGCGTATCTCAAGCAACCGGCTGGGACGCCCATAGAGCAGGTCATTCCGCAAGAAGTTCTCGACGCGATGGCGTCGGCTGCGCGGCGGGGACGCAAGCGGCGAGTGATGCTCGATGCCGTGCGCGGCGTATCGATAATTGTTGCAATGGCTGGCGCGGCGCTCGGCGTCTTTATGAACCCGTTAATTGTTGGTGCCACAATTCTGCTGGCGGGTGGCGCAGCCTTCGTGTGGGCGCATAACCGGAGCAAAATTCGCGCCGAGCTGGAAATCGACGAACTTGTCAAAGAGCCGAACGAACCCCTGCGACGCAATCTGCAAGCGCTCGACGACTTCAAGAATGTGATCGCGAGCGGAGAAATTGCCTGCGAGGAGCGATTGCCCGACGGGACGGTCAAACCAGTCTCGGCAAGGGCGCTTCCCGCATTCCTGGCCGATCATGGCGCTCTCTTCATTCTCAGTCGCGATCAGCAGCTTTGGCAGTGCAGCCCGCATCGGCCCATTCCAATGAGCGCCTTGTGGGTCAGGCTGGGCGGCCGCGTCGCCGCCGTCTTCGTCACGTCGCGGACGTTGCTCGACACGCCCGACCACGCGCTGTTTGAACGGCGGGTCGAGTGGTTACTCTCGCAAGCGGACAAGGCAGGCAGTAAAGCCAATTCCTTCCGTGAAGCCGTTCAGATCATCATCGCGCTGCGACGCCCCGACCTCGAAGGCACGACCTTTGAACGCAAGAAGGAAGTGCTGCGCGCCGAAGGGATGACAGACAGCCGGATGGAGAAAATCCACGCCGGGGTTTACCCGCCGTTCAACAACTTTCTGCGCTCGCTGCCGCTTCATGAATTTCCGTGAATGTGGAACTGAATAGC
>JANLQV010000376.1:0-3111 GCA_031368025.1 Sphingomonadales bacterium
ACGTCACCCAAAACATCGATTTCGGCTCAGTCACTGGCATCCGAAGTGATCTGGAGGCTACCCCTGGCAGCATTGACGTGCGGTGCGACGACGGCATTTCTTATCAAGTGGGAATGCGGGACGGAGAAAACGCCACAAGCACCACTAGGCGCATGGCGCTTTTAGGTGGGCCCACCGGCTTTGTTCCCTATCAACTCATTTTGCCTGACGGAAAGCAATGGTCTTCAAAAGGTTCAACTATCCCAGGCAGTTCATTTATCGTCGCACCAGATGGAGCTGTGCACACGATCTCCGTGAGGGGCAGGATTCTTGCGGGAACCGCCCTGCCTTCGGTCGGTGATTATAGTGATGCGGTTATCGTTGAGATTGTCATTTTTTAGCAGCCGCAGGACACTGTCGCCTTATCTCATGACCAACTGACGCTCAAGATCGATGGGTGGCACACTCTTGCTGACGTTCAGACTGGCCTCCGCTTTGAAATATCTGTGTAGTAGATCAAGTTCAGGTTCATCCTGTGCGAACATGACGCGGAGCCTGTTCGTGATGGCCTGGCGCACCAATTCTCCTGTCCGGCGGCCTCCGGGAAATGCGAGCAGCGCCTCCGCCCGGCTATCCGCCAGCATGAACCGGTCGCGGGTGAAATCGCCGCTTTTGCCCTGCGAAAAATTCGCGGGATAACGGATGACATGGACGTTGTTCCTGCGCGCCCAGGCTTCGGCTGGCGCGCCAATGCCGGGTAGGCCGCCGTGAATGATGACCCTGATCGGGGTCGCGGCGTGAAGCGAGGACAGTTCGGAATCTATCCGGGCCGCGTCGTGAAAATGCCGCCCGCCACAAATCAATAATCGCATGGTTCTCGGATCCCGGGCGCGGGGCGGCCTCGTTTTGGGCTGCCTTCCATATTGTCCATTATGGACTGAGCGCCGGAATGGATGCGTCGGGGGGATATTATACGCCCCAAGGCAATCACTTCGAATGAATACCGAGGTGTTTGGGCTTAAATAAATCCGCCCCGGCACGGGGAGGATTTATTTAAGCATCCAGATCCAGCGCATAACCCGCCGACCGCACCGTGCGGATAATATCCGGCAGCCCCGGCAGATTTACCGCCTTGCGCAAACGACGGATATGGACATCGACGGTACGTAGTTCGATGTCGCTGTCCATTCCCCAAACGGCATCGAGCAACCGTTCGCGCGAAAAGACGCGGCCGGGGTGTTCGAGGAAATGGCGCAGCAGCCTGAATTCGGTGGGACCGAGCTGGAGCGTCTGCCCTGCCCGCTTTGATTTGTGCGCCACCCCGTCCAGTTCAATATCCGCATAGGTCAGCATCTGTCCGGCCAGCGCGGGGCGAACGCGGCGCAAGATTGCGGCGACACGGGCCACCAGTTCGCGCGGCGAGAATGGTTTGGTCACATAATCATCAGCCCCGGTTTCGAGGCCCCGGATACGATCTTCCTCTTCGCCACGCGCCGTCAGCATGATGATCGGGACGTTGGCGGTATCGGTTGCCCGGCGGAGTTGCCGACAGACTTCTATGCCCGACAGGCCCTCGATCATCCAGTCGAGCAGGACGATATCCGGCGGAGATTCGCGCGACAGAAGCAGTGCTTCCTCGCCGTCCGGCGTGCGCACAACATCATAGCCTTCCTGCTGGAAATGCCAGTCAATCAACTCCGCAAGCGCGGTATCGTCCTCAACCAACAGAAGCCGGGGCTTGTTCATGCCTGACCGCCATCGCCCTTTTCGCGTTCGGCGGGGTGATCGCCGGTCGCGGCATAATGCACCATTTCGGCAATGTTGGTCGCGTGATCGCCGATCCGTTCGAGGTTCTTCGCGACGAACAGCAATTGCGCCGCACTGCTGATCGTCGCCGGATTTTCCATCATATGCGAAACGAGATTGCGGAAGATGCTGTCATAGAAATTGTCGACCTTCTGATCGCGCTCAATAATCTCTGCGGCCTTGACGGGATCGCGCGCCGCGTAAGCATCAAGCACATCATGCACCATCGAAGCCGCGATGTCGGCCATTGCGGGGAGTAAGGTCAGCGGCTCCAGCTTGGATCGCCCTTCGACCTGACCCGAACGCTTGGCGATGTTTTTGGCATAATCGCCGATGCGTTCGACAACACCCGAGATTTTCAATGCAGCAACAACTTCGCGCAGATCGTCTGCCATTGGCGCGCGGAGCGCAATGATCCGCACCGCGAGCTTTTCCACCTCAACCTCGATCGCGTCGATTTTGCGATCATCCTCGACGACTTTCTGTGCTGTCGCACTGTCATGCTTGACAAGTGCCGCCATCGCACCTTGAATGGCGACTTCGGCCAGCCCACCCATCTGTGCGATCAGGCCGCGCAGTTGGCTGATCTCGTCATCGAAGGACTTTACGGTATGTTCATTCATGATACGCGCTCCTAGCCGTAGCGTCCGGTGATGTAATCCTTGGTGCGTGTTTCGCGTGGATTGGTGAAGATGTCCGATGTGGCACCATATTCGACCATCGTGCCCAAGTGAAAAAAGGCGGTGCGTTGCGATACCCGCGCGGCCTGCTGCATCGAATGGGTGACGATGACGATTGCATAACGGCCCCGCAATTCATCAATCAATTCCTCGATCCGCGCGGTGGCAATCGGATCAAGCGCCGAACACGGTTCGTCCATCAGGATGACTTCGGGATCAACTGCAATGGCCCGCGCAATGCAAAGCCGCTGTTGCTGACCACCTGACATTGCCGTGCCACTTTCAGTCAGCCGATCCTTGACTTCATCCCACAGGCCAGCGCGCCGCAGCGATTTTTCGACAACCCCGTCAAGATCACTCTTGTTCGCGGTCAAGCCATGGATCTTCGGCCCATAGGCTACATTCTCATAGATGGACTTGGGAAACGGATTGGGTTTCTGGAATACCATGCCAACCCGTGCACGCAGTTGAACCACATCCATTCCGGACGTGTAAATGTCTTCCCCTTCCAGAGTGATTTCACCCTCGAACCTGCAACTCGCAATCGTATCATTCATGCGGTTCAACGCGCGGAGGAAGGTCGACTTTCCGCAGCCCGACGGTCCGATGAAGGATGTCACATGCTCGGTCGCGATATCGATCGATA
>JANLQV010000395.1:0-1672 GCA_031368025.1 Sphingomonadales bacterium
AGGCGCTGCGCCCGCTCCAGCCTGCGATCCTCACGGTCCACGCCGCTGGCGGCCGTGCGATGATGGAAGACGCCAAAGCCGCGGCCCCTGAAGGCACCAAGGTTGTCGCGGTCACCGTGTTGACCAGTCTTGACGGCGGCGATCTCGAATCGATCGGCCTTGACGCCAACCCGCATGTGCAGGTCGAACGGCTGACCCGGCTGGCGAAAGAGGCCGGGCTCGACGGGGTGGTCTGTTCGGGCAACGAAGTGAAGGCGGCGCGCAAGCTGTGGCCCAAAGGCTTTTTCGTCGTTCCCGGTGTTCGCCCTTCGGATGGCCATGCCGGAGACCAGAAGCGCGTGGTGACACCGCGTGCGGCGCTCGATGCCGGAGCTTCGATCATCGTGATCGGCCGCCCGATTACGCTGGCTGACAATCCGGGGACCGCAGCCCGCGCGATTGAGGCCACGCTCTAGTCCCATGCCTGTTCAAGCCAAGATTTGCGGGCTTTCGACGCCCGAAACGATCGACGCCGCAATCAAGGGCGGCGCGAGCCATATCGGCTTTGTCTTTTTCCCGCCAAGCCCGCGCAACATTGGCTTTGAACGAGCGAGCGAACTCGGCGCACGAGTGCCGGGATCCGTCCGCAAGGTCGGTGTGTTTGTCGATCCGTGCAACGCCCTGCTCGATCAGGCGATTGAAGCCGGGCAGCTCGATGTGATCCAGTTGCACAAGACCACGCCTGGTCGGACGGCTGCAATCCGGAACCACACAAAACTGGAAACCTGGGGCACCATTGGCGTCCGCACCGCTCAGGACATGAAGGACGCCTCCGCCTATCGTGATGCCGCCGATCTATTGCTTTACGATGCGGGCCAGCCTGAGGATGCTGCCCTGCCCGGCGGGATGGGCATCCGCTTTGACTGGAGCTTGCTTGACGGCTTTGTGCATCCCTTGCCCTGGGGGCTCGCGGGTGGGCTGACCGCCGATAATGTTGCCGAAGCCATCCGGGCGACCGGAGCGGCGCTCGTTGACACATCCTCCGGCGTAGAATCTGCCCCCGGCATCAAGGATGTGGACAAGATCGCCGCGTTCCTTAAAGCGAGCGCCAGCTTATGACACTTGCCAACTCCCTTCGCACCGGGCCCGACGACCGCGGGCATTTCGGCCAATTCGGCGGACGTTATGTCGCCGAAACCCTCATGCCGCTGATCCTCGATCTTGAGCGCCACTATGAGGCGGCCAAGATCGACCCGGCGTTTTCGGCGCAATTTGATGATCTGCTCGAACATTATGTCGGCCGCCCCAGCCCGCTCTATTTCGCCGAACGGCTGACCGAAGAACTGGGTGGCGCAAAAATCTATTTCAAACGAGACGAGCTAAATCATACCGGCGCGCACAAGATCAACAATTGCGTTGGCCAGATCCTGCTCGCGATGCGGATGGGCAAAACGAAGATCATTGCCGAAACCGGTGCTGGCCAGCACGGCGTGGCGACCGCGACCGTCGCAGCCCGTTTCGGCCTGCCCTGCATCATCTTCATGGGCGCACGCGATATTGAGCGGCAACAGCCCAATGTGTTCCGGATGAAGCTGCTCGGTGCCGAAGTCCGCAGCGTTGAAAGCGGGTCACGGACGCTCAAGGACGCGATGAATGAGGCGCTCCGCCACTGGGTCGCGAATGTGCATGACAC
>JANLQV010000403.1:0-5072 GCA_031368025.1 Sphingomonadales bacterium
CTCTTGCCAGTCAGGACGCCATCATAGCTCTGCCGCAGCACCGCCTTCTGCACCTTGCCCATCGCGTTGCGGGGGAGGTCTTCCACGAAGATCAGTCGTCCGGGATGTTTGAAGCGGGCCAGCCCTGAAGCAATCGCAGCCTCCACCCCTGCCTGGATCGCCCCATCTCCGACGACGATGGCAACCACAGCTTCACCAAAATCGGCATGCGGCACGCCCACCACCGCGCTTTCGACCACGCCCGGCACTGCATCGATCACGTCCTCGATTTCCTTGGGGTAGATGTTGTAGCCGCCCGAAATGATCAGATCCTTGGCCCGACCGACAATCGTGACCCGGCCTTGCGCATCTTCGGTCGCGATGTCGCCAGTGATGAACCAGCCATCGGCGCGGATATCCTCCGCCGTCTTTTCCGGGTTGCGCCAATAGCCCTTGAAGACATTGGGGCCACGAATTTCGATCACACCGGGTTCGCCAATCGGCAGCGCCTTGCCGTCGCCGTCCGCGATCCGCAGTTCGACGCCCGGCAACGGCATGCCGACCGTTCCCGCAACGCGTTCGCCGGTAAGCGGATTGGACGTGATCATCCCGGCCTCGGTCATGCCGTAACGCTCAAGGATGCGCATCCCGGTGCGCGCTTCGAATGCCTTGTGCGTTTCAGCATGAAGCGGAGCCGATCCCGAGATGAACGGCCGAATCGTGCAGGCAGCGGCCGCATCGAAGCGTGGTTCCGCGAGAAGCCGCGTGTAGAACGTCGGCACCCCCATCAACAGCGTGGCCTGCGGCATCAGGCCGATCACTTGCGCCACATCGAATTTGGGCAGAAAAATGGTCTTCGAGCCATTGAGGAACATCGTGTGCAGCGCAACGAACAGCCCATGGACATGAAAAATCGGCAATGCATGGATCAGCACATCATCGGGCACGAATCCCCAGATGCGGTGCAGCGTCTCTGCGTTCGACAGCAGGTTTCCATGACTCAGCATCGCGCCTTTGGAGCGCCCCGTCGTGCCCGACGTGTAAACGATGACGGCAATATCGTCCGCCTCGCTGGCGACAATCTCGTTGTCCGGCGACATCGCCAGTGCTTCGGCCCAGAGCGGTGCCTTCGGCCCTGCCATATCGGCCATCGCGACGAACAGGCGCGGCTCTGCGTCGATCAGGAAATAATCGACTTCGGTCTGTGTATAGGCCGTGTTGAGCGGCACGAAGATCGCTCCGGATCGCAAGCAGGCGAGGTAGAGCGCGACGGCGCCCATTGTCTTTTCGATCTGCACGATGACGCGGTCACCAACGCCGACACCGCGCGCACGAAGGGCGGCGGCAAAACGGGCGGAGAGCTGATCAAGCTCGCGAAAGGTCAGGCCATTGCCACCAGCGTCGACAAGCGCAAGCGCGTCCCAGTCGGCCGCGAAGGAGGAATAGAAGCGGGCATAGAGATTGGCGTTCATATCCGCCGCTTAACCCGACGCACATAATCCATGCAAACGAGTTGCGCACCGGGCTGCGGCTGGCTAGTCCGCGATCATATCCGATCCTGATGAGATGGAGAGATCATGAAGCGCCTCAGCCCCGTCATCGCCTGCACCGCAGCCCTTCTGGCGCTCGGTGCCTGTTCGAAACCTCAGCCTGGGGCCGACACAGCCGAAACCACTTCCCCCGAGGCCAAAGTTGAGCCGGTCGCCTATGCCAGCCTCAAGGGCAATATAGCGGCAGGCGAAGCCGCTTTCACCCAGTGCAAGGTCTGCCATGCCATGGAAGAGGGCAAGACCGGCCTTGGCCCGTCGCTCCACAAGGTTATTGGCCGCCCCGCAGGTTCGCTTGCCGGATATACATATTCCACCGGCATGAAATCATCAGGGATCACCTGGACCGAGGACAAGCTCTTTGCCTATCTCGAAAAGCCACAGGCCATTGTGCCTGGAACCAAGATGAGTTTTGCAGGCTATAGCGATCCGCAGAAACGCGCCGATGTTATCGCCTGGCTCAAGGCAAACGGCGGTAGTTAAGATGGTTCGCGGGCAATCTGGAAGCCCGCCCAGGACTGGCTGACCGGCATGAGTTCGAGCGTGTTGATGTTGATGTGCGGCGGCTGCGTCGCCACCCAGAACAGCGTTTCGGCAATATCTTGCGCCGTCATCGGATCAGCGCCGCGATAGAGCGCGTCGGACGCCTCGCTGTTCCCCCCGGTGCGCACCAGCGTGAATTCGGTTTGAGCCATTCCCGGCTCGATTGACGTCACGCGCACCCCGGTGCCGTGCAGGTCAGACCGAAGGCCAAGCGAGAATTGGCGGACGAACGCCTTGGTGCCGCCATAAACATTCCCGCCCGGATAGGGATAACTGGCGGCGACCGAGCTGATATTGATGATCGCCCCGCGCCGCGCGATCAACCCCGGCAGCAATCGGTGGGTGATCGTCATCACGCCGGTGATGTTGGTATCAACCATCTGCCGCCACTGATCGAGATCGGCGGTTTGCGCCGGAGCCGTTCCCGATGCGAGCCCGGCATTGTTGATCAGAAGGTCAATCTCGGCAAATTCCCTGGGCAACGCATCAAGCGCACTGTCCATCGCCACAGCATCGCGGATATCGAAGATAGCGCCGTGTGCCTTATCCGGCCCCAGTTCACCGACAAGCGCGGCGATCCGTTCCGCCCGCCTGCCAGTCACAACAACCTTCCAGCCATTGTTCGCGAACAGCCGCGCCGCCGCCGCACCAAATCCGGCGGTGGCTCCGGTAACAAGTACAGTTTTGGCCAAATGCAGCTCCTTTTCGAGCGATAGCAGAAGCGTTACCGAATCCGTCACGTCGCAACAATCCCGAATACGGCCCATTGCGAAGCACGCCCAGGAATGCCATGCCAAGCCATGAGCTTTGCATCGCGTCTGTCAGATGATCGCGTCCGTTGGGATCCGGTTGCCAGCCTGCCCGAAGTCTGGTGCGCCACGCTGGAAACAGCCTATAATCCCGGCAATGGCCTTTCGGCCTTTCTCCATTGCGTGCGCCCCGATGAACGAAAGGTCTCGATCCGCATCCATCTCCGGTTCGGCGCGGCTGCTGCCTATTGGAAGACGGAGGATCATGTCGATCCGTGGCTGCGCGGTCCCGCGCCCCGACCGACGCTCGATAATTCAAGCCATAGCCGACCGCTTCTGGAAGTCAGTCCATCATCCTGGCTTGCATCCTTTGCGCCCGGGCTGCTGCCCGAACGCTCAGGATTGCAATGGCGCCATTTCGAAATCGTGAGCAGCGACGCGATCTTTCACGTCGTCAGCACTGAAGAACTGACCACGGGCTATTTTATCGACGTCGGCTAACGACAGTCCGGCGATCAGACCACACCATAGGCCAGCATGGCATCCGCCACTTTCTTGAAGCCCGCAATGTTCGCGCCCTTCACATAGTCGCAATAGCCTGTGGAATCGGTGCCATATTCCTGACAGCGGCTATGGATGCCCGCCATGATATCGAGCAGCAGCCGTTGCAGCTCTTCCTCTTTCCACGAGATGCGCGCCGAATTCTGGCTCATTTCGAGGCCAGATACGGCAACCCCGCCCGCATTCGCCGCTTTGCCGGGGGCGAAAAGGATTTTGGCCTTTTTGAAGACATGTACGCCGTCAAGATCGGTCGGCATGTTGGCCCCTTCCGAAACTGCGATGCAGCCATTGGCGATCAGCATTTCGGCGTCAGCACCAAGCAGTTCGTTCTGCGTCGCACAGGGCAGCGCGACGTCGCACGGCACACCCCAGGGCGTCTTTCCGGGATGGAAACTCGCGCCGGTAAAATGGTCGGCATAGTCGCTGATTCGACCGCGACGGACGTTTTTCAGTTCCTTGATCCAGTCGATTTTTTCCTGCGTCAGCCCATCTGGATCGTGGATGAAGCCCGCGCTGTCAGACAGGGTCAGCACCTTGCCGCCAAGCATCGTGACTTTCTCCGCAGCATGCGTTGCAACATTGCCCGAGCCTGAAATGATCGCGGTCTTGCCTTCAAGCGAATTGCCCTTGGTCGCCAGCATGTTCTGGAGGAAGTAGGTTGCGCCATAGCCGGTCGCCTCGGTGCGAATCAGTGACCCGCCATATTCAAGTCCCTTGCCCGTCAGAACGCCGGTAAATTCGTTGGTCAGCCGCTTATACTGGCCGAACATGTAACCGATTTCACGGCCACCCACGCCAATATCACCCGCAGGCACATCCGTATCCGCGCCGATATAGCGATAGAGTTCGGTCATCAGCGACTGGCAGAAGCGCATGACCTCGCCATCGGATTTGCCCTTTGGATTGAAGTTCGATCCGCCTTTCCCGCCGCCCATCGGCAGACCGGTCAACGCGTTCTTGAAGGTCTGTTCGAAGGCGAGGAATTTGAGAACCGATTCGGTCACCGAGGGGTGGAAGCGGATGCCCCCCTTATACGGCCCGATCGCATTGTTGTTCTGCACCCGCCAAGCGCGCTGGACGCGAATATGGCCCGCATCGTCCTGCCAGCAGACGCGAAAGGAAATCACCCGGTCGGGCTCGGCAATACGCCGCAGAATCTGCGCGGTGTGATATTGCTCCTTGTCCTCAATGAAATCGAATATGTCCTCGGCGACTTCTGTGACTGCCTGGACGAATTCGGGCTGGCCCGGATTACGCTTCTTGACGCCTTCGACAAAGGTATTGAGATCAACATGATCGGAAACGGCCATAACATTCTCCTATTGAAGCGTATCGATTAGCACGGCCCGGCCCGCCAACCCTTTATACGTGAATCAGGATCGTTCGGTTTCAATGCGCGAGCGTAGCAGCGAAATTTCGGATGGAAAGCGCGATCGGTGCATCACAGCGTCCTCCCCGCTCGCCCGGCGACGTCAACCGAATAGTGCCACGCCACCCGACCCGACCGGGCACCGCGCTGCATCGCCCATTTGAGCGCGTCGCCTTCATCGAAGGACAAGCCGAACATTTCGGCATAGCGTGACACGATCGCGAGATAAGTGTCCTGATCGCAGGCATGAAAGCCCAGACTCAGCCCGAAGCGATCCGCCAGAGCCAGCCTGTCATCAACAACATCGCGCACGTTGATCGCCGA
>JANLQV010000416.1:0-2512 GCA_031368025.1 Sphingomonadales bacterium
CGCCCATCGACCAGGGCCCGCGCCGCCGCGACATCACTGCCGTCACTCCGCGGGTTCTATAGACCGAACTGTTAATCGACTGGAACGCAGAGTTGAGGCAACCGCCCGCGTTCCCGCTCCCGCCAAATACGCACCCGCCAAACTGCGGCGCGAGCGGATTACTGACCGTCGCAAAATTGGTCGGAAGCAACGCAAGATTGTCATTGAGCTGCTGTCCAAAAGTCTGGATTTCGTCATAGACAACCACACCAAATGCGGTGGCTTCGTTCATCTGGTAGGATAGCGTGCCGGTATAGCTCATGCTGCCATAACGTCGCCCGACACGGGCCTCAAGGCTGGTGCGGCGGCTTGGCCGCCAGGCAACGCCAACATCCCAGTATAGTCCGTCCAGATTATAAGCCAAAAGGCGCGGCGACGCTGGATCAGTTATGAATCGGCCCTTTGCGTTCACCACCGGCGCACCCGCCAGATCGAGCAAAGGTGCCCGCTGGCTGGCCTCAATATCCTCATACCCGACGCCGCCAAGGATTGCGACATTGGGCGAAACAGGCACAATCACGTCCGCGCGGACGCCCTTGCTTTCGAACCGCTGGTCAAGCTGACCGGCATCCTCACGCTGATAGGCCCCGGAAACCGTCCAGCCGAAAGGAAGCTCGCCCGATCCCATACCTACGCTCGCAGTCGCCAGATGGCTGATCGAATCGTCATAATTATCGAGCCGTGGCTGTCCAGGCGCGAGAACCACGTCATTTGCCTCAACCTTGGTATAGGCAAGCCGATACGCTGCATTGATCTCAAGCGGGCCAGCTTCGGTCTTGAAGCGGGGGCCTGCGTAAACCGAATAGACTTGCGTCACATTGTCGACATTGCCGACCAAAAGCCCGGGTGCGTCACCCCGCCCGTCGACCCGCGCACGGGTTGCCAGCGCTCCCGCCTCGACCGACAATCTATTGGGGATGATCTGATATCCCGCTCGTGCAAGGCCTGAATGAACATCGCCATCGTCAACCTTGTTGTCCCAGCCGATCCGCCGCTCATACCGGTAGCTGATCTGCGCTTCGCTGCGCTTGTTGGATACAGAAGCGTCGACGCCAGCCGCAACCTGGCTGTATGTCAGCACTTCGCTACTGCCCTTCAGGTCAGCGGAAATGATCTGGCTCACTTCAAGATAGGGCGAGATCTCCTTGCGCGCCTGCGCCGGTCCGGCGGTCAGCAACGCGACCAGCGAAAAGCCCAGCAGCTTTGCAGGATGCACCTTCATCTTCATTCTCCAAAGCCGTAATACGAACCAAATTTACGGTTCGAGCCGCTGAACGTCACGGCGTTCATCATCAACTGGATATGCGGGCAGGCATCGATCAGGGACAATGCGTCGCGCAATTCGCTTTCGGTGGTCTGGTCTGCGCGAACCACGAGCAGCACCTGACCTGCGTGCAGCGCAAGCACCGAAGCGGGCGACGCCGCAAGCGCCGGGGCAGAATCGAACAAAACGATCCGGCGCGGATTTTGCGCGACAAGACCGGCGATCAGCGCCCGGGTGCGATCGGAGGCGAGCAGTTCCGTATCATTATGACTTTGCCGCCCGGCGGGCAGGACCGAGAGATTTGCAATATCCGTCTTGATTACAAACGCCTCGGCATCAAGCGAGGGATCGGCCAGCGCATCCATCAGGCCTGGCCCGCCTGGAAGCCCAAGCGTTGAAAGGATTTCCGGTTTTGCGACGTCGGCATCGACCAGAAGAACTTCAATATCGGTCTCGCTGGCCATCGAAAGCGCGAGATTTACAGAACAAAACGTCTTGCCTTCATTGGGCTGCGCCGAGCAAATCAGGATCAACCGGCCATTGCTGATCGGCTGCGTCGCGTGCCCACCCAGCGCCGCAAGCAGCAATTGGCGCTTTACGAGCCGGAATTCTTCGGAAAGCGCACTCGGAGGTGCACCGGGAATGATGAAGCCGGCATCGCGGAGCAAATCGAGGTCGACTGGCACCAATAATTGTCCACGCGCGACGTGGGACGGCACGGGTGGTGTGGCCGAGCTCGTTGAAACGGGCAAATCGTCGAGCGGTCGCAACAAGCTGCGGAACGCATAGGCGTCCGCCGCGCGTTCGATCAAAGATCCGGTCGCAGCTTTGGGGATCTGGTTCATTGTCACAATCCTCAGGCCACCATGCCGCGCTGGATGAATTCTATCACCAGCAGGAGCATGAACATGCCGACCAATGCAGCCGAACCGCCAGTGAAATATTTGATCTTTTGTCGCCGGTCGATCCGCTGGGCGGGCGTCAGCACTTCGGAGATTGAGCCGATGACGGTAAGCCCGCTGGCGCGTTCAAGCCGCCCAGCCGTTGCATAGGTCGTCCTGATCTGCCCTATGGCAAAAGCCGCACCTACCCCCGCGGCCATTCCGGCAAACAGCACCAATATCAGCAGCAGGGGGCGATTAGGGGCCAGCGGCACACGCGGAGCCGAAGGCGGTTCGATGACACGAAAACTGATTGAATTCGTGTCGG
>JANLQV010000440.1:0-7031 GCA_031368025.1 Sphingomonadales bacterium
CGTCGCCAGCACCCCGGGTCCGCCCATCAGCGAGATATTGTGATACCAGATCACATCGAACTGCTTGCTTGCGAACAATTTTGCCAAGGCAGCCTTCTGCGCGATCGGCTGCCCTGTCTGGTGCGAGACCAGATTGGCGAGCATCGGATACCGCGCCTCGAGCCCGATGACCTCGATCCGCGGATCGGATGCCGTCGGCGCAGGTTCATTGTCCGCCAACAAGCGATAGGCATCACGATTGTGAACCACCGTGACCCGGTGCCCCCGGTCAGCTAGCGCAGTCGCCAGTCGCTTCACGCCGATCCCGTCACCACCGAAATTATAAGGCGGATAGAAGGTGGTGAGCATCGCGATATTGAGGCCCGGCCGGTCCAATGCCGAATGCTCCTCTGCGCGCGCCGTGGCCATCATGCCGCCACCCAGTGCGAAAGGTCGCGCCCGATAAGCCCCTGCAGCAGTGTGATGTCGTCCCGCAAGACCATCCGCAGATGATCGCACGCGGCGACCGGCATCTCATCGCGATCGATGTTTTTGCGCGAGATCATGTCCTTGATCCGTTGTCGTAGACTGAGCGGCAGAAGCGTGCCGATCGTGCGCGAGAGCGGGTTGGGCCGCATCACCAGCCATTGCAGGAATGCGCTTTTGGGATTTCCACCCATGTTCGTATGCCCGGTAATGTCGGGATTGAACGCAGTGTCGACCTCGATAAAGGCGAATATCTCACGGAGCAGGCTTTGCGGGTCGGCTAGATAGTCCTCGTAGAGGAATATCTTCACCTGATCGCGCCCGAAATGCTCAAAATAACGCGTAAGCTGCTCAGCATAGCGCGGAAATTCGCTATATTGGAACAATGGCTGCCAGCGATTGCGCTGCCGCTCGGGCTGGGCCGCAAGCGCCGCTTCGAAACTCGCCAGCGGTTCGATCATCTGTGCCCGGGCATAGAGATAATGCGAATAGGCCTGCTCGATCGGGTTGCGCAGGATCGCGATCAGCTTGACCTGCGGAAGTCGCCGCTTGATGCAAGCCGGCGCCTGTGGTGCCCAAAGATAGAGCGGCGACGCCTCGCCTATCGTCGCGCCGGGGGGTGCGCTTGCAAACAGCGCGCAATACTCGCCCCAAGATGCGACAGAATTGTTGACGAATTCCGCTCCCGGACCTGCAAAATCAAGCGAACAGTTTTCAAATGCAAAAAAATTCGGTTCCTTGATATTGCTCATGAAGATGTCAGGGTGGCGGCGCAAATACTGATACAGCGCAGTCGTTCCCGAACGCGCAGCCCCGATGACGATGAAATTCGGCGCCTTGCTCATGAAACTTGCAATTCCCCCACGTCCTGATCGATAGGTCGAAACCTACACGCTTGCCAGTCATATGCGGCGCAGATAGCGTGCGCAATCACGCAATCCTGCCGTTTACCATCAAAAGGACACTCATGGGTCGGGACATAGTCATCGGTTCGGGCCCGAGCGGGGTTGCAGCGGCGGTGGCGCTACTCGGTCGCGGTCGCGATGTCCTCATGCTCGACGTCGGCCACCGGATGGAAGAAGGAAGCGAAGGACTTCGCCGCCGTCTTGGTGATCAGGAGCCCGGCCAATGGGCACCCGCCGATCGCGAAGCCGCCGCCACCAACCGACTTTCCGAAAAAAGTGATACCCTCCGACCGTTCGGATCGGACTTCCTGTTCCGCGCCCCTGATCGGGCTGACAATTGGGAAGAGGCCTCCATTGTCCACGCGCTTCGCCCTTCTTTCGCAAAGGGCGGGCTCAGCAATGGCTGGGGTGCCTCGATGCTGCCCTATCGTCAGGCCGATATGGACGGCTGGCCGATCACCGCCGACGATCTGACGCCACACTATGGGGCCGCGGCGCGGATCGCGGACATTGCTGCCCGGCGAGATGCGCTGGCCGATCTCTTTCCCGCTCATGCGATTGAAACGGAACGCCCGCTGCCGATGAGCCGACAAGCACACAGTTTGCATGACCGGCTCATTCGCCGGCGTCCGGCGCTCGACCGATTGGGCCTGAGCTTCGGCGCGTCGCGCCAGGCGGTGGCGGACGGGTGTCGACTGTGCGCAATGTGCCTTTATGGCTGCCCTTATGGCCTGATCTTTCAGGCAGGGGACGTTGTCGACCAACTCGTCGCCGACAAGGGGCTTGATTATCGTTCCGGGGTCTACGTCACGCGCTTTGAGGAAAGCGCCACCGGCGTGCGCATCCATAGCGCCGAAGACGTGTTCGAAGGTAACCGGTTGTTCATCGCCACAGGTGCGTTGCCGACCGCGCTGCTTATGCTCAAGACATTAGGGGCGGATGCCCCGGAGCTGGTGCTGAAGGACAGCCAGCATTTCTACCTGCCGATGCTGCACCGCTGGGGGGCGGGCGATCCCGCTCGCGAGCCCCGCCATACATTGGCGCAGCTATTCTGGGAGATCGTCAATCCAGAGGTCGATGCACACAGTGTCCATGTCCAACTCTATAGCCATAACGATACTTATGCCGCTGATATGCGGGGCCGTTTTGGGGCGCTGGCGGGCGTGATGAAGCCAGCAATCGAATGGATGAGCCGACGGTTGATCGTGGCGCAGGCATTCCTCCATTCGGACGTATCGCCCGCGATCGGTGTGACCCTTGACCGCGACGCCCTTGCGTTCCGCGCGATCGCCAACCCGATGGCTGAAGGGGCGGCGGGGCGGGCTGCTCGGACACTCGCCCGTGCCGCGCGGATCGGCGGCATGCTGCCCCTGACGCCGCTCCTGCGAAAGGGCACACTGGGCAGCAGCTTCCATTGCGGCGGTAGTCTGCCGATGCGTGCATCGCCCTCCATCGGGGAAACCGATGTGCTCGGCACTCCGCATGGGATGCGGCGCGTACATATTGTTGACGCGTCGGTTTTGCCGTCGATCCCGGCGTCGACCATTACGTTCGCGATCATGGCCAATGCGCACCGGATCGCGAGCAACGCATAATTTCAGCGCGGATAGCGCCACCGAATATAAGCTTGGGTCAGCCGCATTCCTTCGGCCAAATCAATCCGGGGTGGCCCGATCTCGGCACTCAACCGCGCAACGCTGCAAACGCAGCTGGACGTGAACAGCGCCGGATCCTGCCCGGCTGGCCGATAGGTGAAATCATGCACCCTGCCAATTGTTTCGAGAACGCGCATGCGCAACGCGTCTAGCCGATCCCGCCCCAGACGCGCGCGCACAAAGCCAATCGCTGGCCGAAAGGGCGGCAGCGCGGCGATTGCCATCGGATCGCCGATCAGCCGCCTGAGGCCCATGCGCGGAGCGCGCTCGGTTCGCGCGACCGGCTGCGGATCCCAAATCACCCGCCCCCCCGCTGCCTCAGCATAACCCTGTATCAGTTCGCCCCACAAAAATGGACGTGGACCAGAGACAATAAAGGTTTGCCCGCCCCGTCTTGCCTTGGCGGCGCTCGCGACAAAGGCATCGGCCACATCGTCGACATAGACACCGTTGCAAAGGCCGCGCCCTGCGTCGGGCAGAGCGATCGCGCCGAGACGGAGTCGCTCGACCAGAAGGTCGGTCCACAGGCTCGAATGAGGGCCATAGACGATCGTCGGCTGAAGGATCACCGCATCGAAGGCCCCCGAAGCGACCCGCTGGAGAAGATCGCGCTCGATCGCTCGCTTGACCGTCTTGTAGTCACTCCCCGGTCCATCGGAGGGCGAATCCTCATCGAGAGTCCCGCCGGGCCATTCGTCATAGACCGCTATCGAACTGGCATGGACGAGTCGCCGTACCTTTTCGGCAGCGCAGCCTTCGACAACATTCTGTGCGACGCGCCAATTGTCCTCGCGCGAGCCCCTGATATCGTGAGCAAGGTTGAACAGGATATCCGCCCCCGCCGCAAGTGCGCGCGCAGCCGCAGGATCCCGCAAATCTCCCACCGACACCTTCGCGCCCAGTCCGGCGAAGCGGCTCCCGCTCTTCGGACTGCGCGCAGCGACAGTCACTTCGGCACCCTGACGGATCAGCTTGTCGGTCAACCGCGCGCCGAGAAAGCCGCTCGCGCCCGTGATTGCGACCTTGCGTCCAGACCAGAACGGATCGAGCGGCAAATTATCGTTCACCCAGAACTGGTCGCGGTCGATCAATGCGCATCCTCCCCGCCGATAACCCGACGATATGTCTGCGCAAAGATCGCATGAATGTATGGCGGCGAAAAACGATCCTCAGCGCTCCGCGACAGCGCCGCCCGCGACAAGCGCGAACGCAGTTGCTCGTCCCCCGTGATTTCCAGAACATGAGCCGTCAGCGCATCGATGTCGCCTATTGCTGCGGCCCGACCGACGGATTCGTCGACCAGTTCGACCACGCCGCCAGTATCGGTCGCCACCACCGGCAATCCCTGCCGGAACGCCTCCACAATCGTGATCGGCAGCGATTCCCAGCGTGAAGGCAGTAGAAAAAGATCGGCTGCAGCCATGTAAAGCTCGGCGTGATCGCTATGTCCGGCAAAGGCGAGATGATCGTCGACCCCCGCCTCATGCGCCCAGCGCCGCGCATCAGCGCTCTGCGGTCCATTACCAACAATGACAAAACGGAGGGACGGATCTGTCGCAGACGCACAGCGCACAATCTCGATGAGCCAGTCGATACCCTTTTGATGCGCAAGCCGCGCAACGGTCACCACAAGCTGGCGTCCGTCTTCTCCAAGCAGCGTTTTCCGCAATTCGGCCACCTCATCGGCGGATGGAGCCGGCTTGCGCTCAACGCCCAACCCGATCACCTTGAGACGGTTCGCGGACACGCCGCCGTCTTCGCGTAGGTCTCGCGCGCTGTTGTGGCTGGGGGTGATGACGAGGTTGGCGGCAATCCGTGCGATCCGTCCAAATTCGCGCACACGTCCAGGCTCAGCGCCATGAAACGTTACGAGCACAGGAATATCGCGACCCAACATCGCCAGCCAGGCAACCAAAGCCGGGGCGCCTTCATGGGCGTGAATCAGGGCTATCCGTTCGCGCCTGACAAAACCGCGCAGCTTCCAGGCCGCCTTGACCGCCGCCGCGAGGCGGCGCGGCAGCGTGCCGCCTTCGTCCGTCACGTTCTGGATGTCGAGCGGCAGAAAATCCCGATCAATCACCTCGCTCATCCACAGGCCCGGGGTCCCGGCCAGCGCAACGTAATGCCCTTGATCGCGCAGCCAGCTGGTCAAGTCCAGAACATGCCGCTGGATCCCTCCAGGCGGGAAGTCGGTGCACATCTGGAGCAGGCGCATCGGTTCGCTCATGTCAGGCTGTTGGCCTCGCGCGCCTGTTGCTCGGCGTCGATAATCGACGCGGGCGACAGCACGTCTGCATCTTCTGCCGTCGGGCGACGCAAGATGTTGCGTAGATCGGCGATCAAGGTGCGATCAAAGGCGAATGCTGCCGCCGCAAAAATAACGCAGCCGATTGCGCACTCCATCCACGCGCCCAGCACTGCCCACTGAGCCCCCGCGACGATGATCGCAGCGACGATCAGCGGCGGCAGCGCAGGCGCCACTGGCACGTCACGCCCGGCCCGGCGCGCATAGATTTGCGCCACGCCCCATACCGCCGCACACGCCAGCGTCATCGCCATCGCAGCGCCCCGCGTGCCAGCCAGCGGAATTAGCAGCCAACCCGCAGCAACCGCAACGATAACGCCTGCGACCTGAGCCACGAGCATGTCGCCCGCACGACCGGCAGCCACCAATATCCAGCGCGGATGGCCTGACAACAAGGTAAGCGGGAAGGTCCATACCAGGATCGAAAAGGGAGGTGCTGCCGCGGCAAACCTTGGCCCGAACAACAACCCCAGCAGCGGTTCGGCAGCGAGGGCCAGAGCCAGCGCGATCCCCGATCCCGCCCAGGCGGTGGCACGGATCGATGTCCGGGTGAGTGCGGCAAACGCCTTGGGCTCATCCTTGAGCTTGCGCGATATCACCGGGAACAGGTTGAAATGATAGATCCAGCTAAAAACGACCAGCGACACCCCCAGACGATGCGCAGCACCGAAATAGGCGGTCTGGGTCATTCCCATCATCGTCGCCAGCATGAACATGGGCGCATATTGCGTCATCGCCCAGCAGATCGCGCCCAAGCCGATTGGCACGCCTTCCCGCGCAAGCGCCCTGAGCTTCGCGAACGAGAAACGGATGGCGATCGGCACCAGAAGCACATGCTGCGCGACCATCATGTAAACCGTCGCACTCGCCACCGAGGCAAACTCGATCAGCCCTACCGCGACCAGCGGCGTGTCATCGTGGATCAGCAGCATGATGCCGACGGCGAATACGCCAACGCGGATCACCTGGGCTGTGACAATATGCTCCATCCGCCCGAGCGCCTGGAACAACCAGTCCTGCTTCCACGGCAACAGCAGTACGCTTGCCGCAACCCCATAGACGATGCCCAACGCATTCGCATCCTTCGCAAAAGCGATCGCGAACAGGATCATGCCCGGCGCTATGATCGCCGCCAGGCAAAGTTGGGCGACAGGGATCGTCGCGACCAGGGTTTCTGCACTGTCGAGCTTCTGGGTCAACCGGCGCACCCCGACCGATCCCAACCCGCCGTCGATGGCCAGAGCGGCCAGCGCGCCCAGCCCGATCGCATATTCGACTGCGCCATATGCCGAAGGCATCAACCGCCGCGCCAGGATCGCAAAGGCAAGGAAGACAATGCCCTTGGTCAGCACCTGCCCCATCCAGAGCAAGCCAAGATCGCGCGCGAGCTTGCGTTTCAACCCTGCGTCGGGCTGGCTGGAGGTTGCGGGGCCCATGTCAGGAGACAGGCGTTCGTGAGCGATAGACCCAGATCGCGCCATCGCCCATCGTCCCGGGAAAATCGGCGACCCGATCGAAGTCACGCGCCAGCACCGCCATGATTTCGGGCCGCGCCCGCGCCGTCATGTGCGGAAAGGCGATCAGCACCCAGGTGACGGGCGCTCCGGCCTTGATCCGGTCCAGCTCGGCAGACGTATTGGCAACCTGCCAGGCCGGCGCATAATAATGGCTGTAGGCATAGCCTGCGAGCCCCACCGCCGC
>JANLQV010000012.1:0-1638 GCA_031368025.1 Sphingomonadales bacterium
TGACGACCAGCCGATCGCCGACCAACAGCCCGGGCATCATCGACTCCGACGGAATATAGAAGGGCTTGGCGATAAAACTGTGAAAGCCCAGCACAGCCAATACCAGCCAGAACACCCCCTTTACCTCTGCCCACCAGTCGACTTTCGCTTTTTGGGTCATCGGGACGGGTGTCGGTTCGGTCACGGTTTCGGTCATGTCGGTCACGCGTATCAATCTTTCGGGTTCGGGAGAGCTTCAATGATCACAAAGGCCTGAGCCCATGGGTGATCATCTGTGAGCGTCAGATGAATATTTGCCGCATGGCCCTCGGGAATCAGTGCGTCAAGCCTTGCGCGCGCACCGCCGGTCAGCGCCAGCGTCGGCGCACCGGACGGCGCATTGACCACGCCAATATCCTTCATGAAAACGCCCGCCTTGAAACCGGTGCCCACGGCTTTGGAAAAGGCCTCCTTGGCGGCAAACCGCTTGGCATAAGTGCCTGCTTTCGTGAACGGTCGCCGAGCGGCTTTGGCACGTTCGATTTCGGTGAAGACACGCATTTCAAAACGCGTTCCAAACCGTTCCAGGGAATTCTGGATCCGCTCAATGTTGCAGAGATCGGATCCAAGGCCCACGATCATCGCGCTGCATCCATCAGGGAACGCATACGCCCAACGCCTTCGGCAAGACCGCCAAAAATCGCTTCGCCGATCAGGAAATGGCCAATATTCAGCTCGGCAAGCTGGGGAATAGCGGCGACTGGCACCACATTGTCGAACGTAAGGCCATGCCCGGCATGTGGCTCGATTCCGTTTTTCCGCGCAAGTGCCGCTGCATCGGCGATCCGGCGAAGCTCAGCAACTTGGGCTGCGCCAGAGAGATGGGCATAGCGACCGGTATGAAATTCCACGACCGGCGCCTTCAGCCGGATCGCGGCTTCGATCTGACGTGGGTCGGGTTCAATGAACAGGCTGACCCGGATATTCGCGGCAGTGAGTTTTTCGACAAAGGGCATCAGATGATTTTCTTGACTGGCCGCGTCAAGCCCGCCTTCGGTCGTCCGCTCTTCGCGCCGCTCGGGCACGATACAAGCCGCGTGCGGCCTGTGGCGTAGCGCAATCTCAAGCATTTCGTCGGTTGCCGCCATCTCGAGATTGAGGGGGATCGTCAGCACGTCCATCAGCCTCATGAGATCGTCGTCGCGGATATGGCGGCGGTCCTCGCGCAGATGGGCAGTAATCCCGTCAGCGCCGCTTTGCGCCGCAATCAGCGCCGCCTTGACCGGGTCAGGATGATCGCCGCCGCGCGCGTTCCTGATCGTCGCAACATGATCGATATTAACGCCGAGGCGAAGTATCCCGGTCAAACAACTTCCTTCCGGCTGCCCGGCTTGATCGCCGGGATCGCTGCAAGTTCAGGTGGCAGGCTGTCTGCTGAATAGCTCGGCACTTCAAGCCGGATAAGCGGGAAAAAGGGAACTCCCAGATCGACCAAACCATTCGATCGGTCGACCAGAGCGCCGGCGGCGATCACTTTGCCGCCTGCCGCCTCAATCGCAACAATGGCCTCACGCGAAGAAAGACCGGTTGTCACGACATCTTCAATCATCAGCACTCGCTGCCCCGGCGACAAGCGAAAACCGCGTCGCAATTCGAAGA
>JANLQV010000018.1:0-5128 GCA_031368025.1 Sphingomonadales bacterium
GTTCAAGGATATGTCTACAGCAAGCCAATCAGTTGTGACGATTTTTGTCAGCGATTGGAAGCCGGGAAGTGGATCATCGACCCATCCGGTCCAGCGAAACATCGCAGCGAGCGCCGCACGATGTACCGCAAGGCAGATGTAATACTGGGGAACTACTGCCATCCGGTTCTCATTCGGAACCTTTCCGAGTCCGGGGCACTGATCGAAGGGCTTATCGATTTACCCTTGGGCACCCAGATCATCGTCGATTTCGGCGAATGCGAGCTTGCAGTCGCAACAGTGCGCCGCACCAGCAAAAAGCAGCATGGCATCCAGTTTGGACAAGCTTTGGTGAGTGACGGCATCGGTGGACTATGCACGAGCCATCGGGTGTCCCCTTATCTGCTCTCCAAGGCTGGCCTTTCGACTTCGGATCAAACGGGTAAAGCAAGAGAATGGGATTCAACCAACGCATTCACAATCGAAAAGCTCGCGGAAAGTCTGGGCTTGAAGATGCCGGCCAGGTTGCTAGGCCGGCCCGATACGCAGTTCGCGCGCGCGCGGGGGGAGCACGATCAAGGAGGGGACACCGCAACTCCTTTCCAGAGTTTGTCATTGCTCAATCCGGGCAATAGTACCGAACGTTATTTTGCGCCCGAAGAAATGGAGCGACTGAAGAAGGCGGTCGAAACAAGCCACAATCCGTCGCTGAAACACATAATCGCGTTGGTGGTGCTGACCGGAGAAAGATTGCAAGACTTGTTAACGTCCCGATGGGACGACATCGACCTCGAAACCGGCCAGTTGACCATCCCAGCCTCGGAATCGGGCACGCCGCGCAAGGTTTACCTGTCTGCGGCTGCAATCGCCGTTATCGACCAATTGCCGCGCTGGGATGATTGCCCCTATGCAATCGCAAATCCCCGAACCAGAAAGCCGTACCATTCCTTTTTCGGAAGCTGGGACGCCGCCAGAAAGAAAGCGGGTCTGGCTAACATAAGTATCCACGATCTAAGGAACAGCTTCGCAAGAACCTGGTGATTCGAAATCGCGCAACGGGTGGCTTGCAGGCGGCGGCGGGCATGGGCATGATCAGATGATGCGCATCTCCTTTTTCCGCCGAGCCCCGGGCGGCCTCGCCGCCCTCACCCTGCTCCTCGCCACTCCGGCTCATGCCGATACGTTGATCGACAATTTCAACGGCATCACCCTCGATGCGGCGGGGAAGGTGGTGCGGTTCAGCGGGCTGGTGATGGGCGATGACGGGAAGGTGGTGCGGCTCGTCACGGCGCCCGCGCCGCCGCCCGAACCGGCGAAGAAACCCAAAAAAGGCGAAGCCGTCCCCACCCCCTATCGGCCCGACTACCGGATCGATGGCAAGGGGCGGACGATGTTGCCGGGGCTGATCGATGCGCATGGCCATGTCATGTCGCTGGGGTTTCAGGCGCTGACGCTCGATCTTGCGGGCACGACCTCGTTGGCCGAGGCGCAGGCGAAGATTGCGGTCTATGCGAAGGAGCATGGCAGCCGAAAATGGATCATCGGGCGCGGCTGGAATCAGGAGCTTTGGGGGCTGGGTCGTTTTCCGACCGCGGCTGAACTCGATGTCGTGGTGGGGGACAAGCCGGTCTGGCTCGAGCGGGTCGATGGCCATGCCGGATGGGCGAACAGTGCGGCGATGACCGAGGCCGGGGTGACGGCGAAGAGTGTTTCGCCACCCGGCGGGCGGATCGAGATGATTGCGGGCAAGCCGTCGGGGATTTTCGTCGATGCGGCGCAAATGCTGATTGAGAAAGCCGTGCCCCAGCCGCTTTCACGTGAGCGGGATCAGGCGCTGTTCAAGGCGCAAGAGGCATTGCTCGGCTTCGGCATTACTGGCGTTGCCGATATGGGCACGACTGTCGAGGATTGGTCGAGTTTCCGTCGCGCGGGCGATGGCGGCTGGCTCAACGTCCGCATCTTTTCCTATTCGGCCGGGCTCGATCCGATCCTCGTCATCGGGGCCAGTGCGCCGACGCCGTGGCTCTATGGGGATCGGCTGCGGATGGGCGGCATCAAGCTCTATGCAGACGGTGCGCTTGGCTCGCGTGGGGCGTGGCTCAAGGCGCCGTATAGCGATAGCCCGAACAATCGCGGGCTCCAGTTCGTTGAGGATACCAAGCTCCGCAACATTATGAGCCGCGCAGCGCTCGACGGTTATCAGATCGCGATCCACGCGATCGGCGATGCTGCCAATGCGCAGGCGCTCGACGCCTATTCCGAACTTGAGGCAACCTACAAGGGCGATCGGCGCTGGCGGATCGAACATGCGCAGATCCTTGATCCGTCCGATATTCCGCGCTTTGCCCAACTGGGGGTGATCGCCTCGATGCAGCCCGTCCACCAGACCAGTGACCGGACGATGGCCGAGGCGCGGCTCGGGCCGGGACGGCTGAAGGGCGCCTATGCGTGGCGCAGCCTGCTGGCGTCGGGCGCAAGGCTGGCGTTCGGTTCAGACACGCCGGTTGAAAGCCCCGATCCCTTTGCCGGGCTGGCGGCGGCAATCACCCGCGAGGATGCGAAGGGCGAGCCGTTTGGCGGCTGGCAGCCTCAGGAACGGATCTCGCGCGAGGAAGCACTGGCCGGGTTCACGACGGGCGCGGCCTATGCCGCCTTTGCCGAAGACAAGGTCGGGCGGTTGGCACCGGGACTGTGGGCCGATTTCATTTTGATCGACCGCGATCCGATGCTGGCCACGCCCTCCGAATTGCGGGGGACGAAGGTGCTTGAAACCTGGGTTGCCGGGCGGAAGGTTTATTCAAAGCCGTGAAACTCAAAGCTGTCTACCCCGCCAGCCCCGCCAGCATCCCGGTCGTCAGCACCTGCGGCAATTCCTTAGGCTCAGCCGCGCCCTTCGCATACCAGAGGTAGAGCGGCACGCCCGACCGGCCACGGGCTTCGAGGAAGCGAGTGATGGCGGGATCGCCATTGGTCCAATCCCCCACCATCACGATTACGCCCGCCTTTTCGAACGCGGCTTTGGTTTCGTCGCGATCGATCGCGGCCTTTTCATTGACCTTGCAGGTCAGGCACCAATCCGCGGTGAAATAGAGGAACACCGGGTTGTTGGCGCTGCGGAGTGCGGCGAGGCGGGTTTCGGAGAAGGGCTCGGTTCCCGCAGCGACGGCACGGTGCGTTGGCGCGAGGGTGAAGAGGAACGGCATCGCCACCGACGCTCCAACGGCGAGCGCGCCAAAGGCCGACAGCATCGCCAGTCCCAGAGATTGCCGGCGACCGGCGAACCATCCGAGCAACGTGACCAGCAACGCCCCGGCAATCCCGAGCTTGAGGCCGGTCAACCCGGTCTGGCGCCAGAGCAGCCAGAGCAACGCCGCGACGGTCAGCGCCATCGGGATGGCCAGGATACGCTGGAAGGTCGCCATCCACGCGCCGGGCTTGGGCATCAGTCGGCGGAGCGCAGGAATGAAGCCGAGGCCAAGGAAGGGCAGGGCCAGGCCAAGGCCGAGGCCTGCAAAGATCGCCAATGCCGCCGCTATCGGCAGGACGAGCGCCGCGCCAAGCGCCGCTGCCATAAACGGCCCGGTGCACGGAGTCGCGACGAATGCGGCAAGCACGCCCGTCCAGAAGGCGCCCGTCGTGCCGCCCTTGCCGGCCAGCGTTTCGCCGCCGCCAAACCCGCTCAACTGGAACAGACCGAAAAGGTTCAGCGTGATTGCGGTCGCAAGAAATGTCAGGAACAGGATCACCCGCGGGTCCTGCAACTGGAACGCCCAGCCGACCTGCATCCCGCCTGCGCGCAGCGCCAGCAGCGCACCGCCCAAAGCGAGGCAAGTCAGGATGACGCCTGCCGCATAGGCTAGCGCCTCATGCCGCGCCGCGCGCTCGTCTCCGCCTGCGCGGGCGAGGCTGATTGCCTTGAGGCTGATGATCGGGAAGACGCAAGGCATGATGTTGAGGATCAGCCCACCGAGGATCGCACCGCCGAGTGCGAGAAGCAGGGTCAGGAGTCCGGCATCGCCGCCGCCCTTGGCGACAGTGCCGGGGGTTGCCGAGATTGCCAGCCCCTCGCTCTTGCCCAGCGCCACCACGCCTTCGAGTTTTTGCGGGCTGACAAACCCGTAGCTGGCCTTTGAGGTTTCAATCACCAGCATATCGCCAGAGCGGCTGACCTTTTGCGGCGCGACGTAGCTCGTCGCATTTTCGCTGATCGCATAGAACCAGGCGTCGGTGGCAGGACGGCTGGCGGGATAGGGGATGCCGATCCGGATGACCGGCCCGTCGACCTGAAAATGCGCTTCGCCGCCCAGCGGCTTGGGCAGTTTCATCCGCCACCCGTCAAACCGGGTGCGGTCGGCGGGCGTTACCGTGCCGTCACCCACGGTCAGGTTGAGCGCCAGTTCGTCATGTTCGGGCACGCAAATCTTGTCGGTGCAGGCCAAACGGTTGATTGTCAGGCGGATCGGCAGGGTGGTGCCGGGTGCCAATCCTGCCGGAACACTCAACGTTGCCAAAAGCGCATGTTCGTCGTTGAAGACATGATTCATCAGGTCGGCGATGATCAGTCGCTGCGGCACCGGGTAGCGCGGCGCACCCACGGTCACGCCCTTGGGCAGATGCCAGTCGAGTCTGGCAGACAATCCGGCATCGCCAGGATTCTGCCAATAGCCATGCCAGCCGGCTTCGGGTTGCATCCGGATCGCGATCGTCACTGACTTGCCGGGCGCGGGCGTGGCGCTTTCGGCCACAAGGGAAGCGGCGATATGGTTTTGCGCCGATGCTGGCGTCGCGAACGCGGTCAGCATCGCGACCAGTGTCATCAGGCTGCAATGAAGCCAGGGCATCGAAATTCCTTGTTGCTTGCTTGGGCGCGCTATAGCCTGTTTCGGTTGAACACAAAGCGGAGTTACAGGTGAGGAAAATCCTATTGGCTGGCATTGCGCTGGCGCTTTCATCGACCGGCGCGTTTGGTGAAACCCCGCAGAAACCAAAACTGATCGTTGCGATTGCGGTGGACCAGTTTTCAGCTGACCTGTTCAATGAATATCGGGCGCGCGTGACCGGCGGACTCAAACGGCTGACGCAGGGTGTCGTCTTTGCGCGTGGTCATCAAAGCCATGCCGCGACCGAAACCTGCCCCGGCCATTCGACG
>JANLQV010000041.1:0-16541 GCA_031368025.1 Sphingomonadales bacterium
CAGGAATCGACGGTGTTGACGCAGGTGACCGAAGCGCGGGCCAAGGCGACGGCGACCACGATCAATGCAAACGATCTTACTGACCCTGCGAAAGTGAAGGCTTATCAGGATGCCCAAGCAGGCGTTACCGGCGCTCTGGTCAACTTTAAGAGTATTGTGGAAGCATACCCCCAGCTCACATCCAACATCAACTTCACCACGCTGATGTCGCAGCTTGAAGGCACCGAGAACCGGATCAATGTCTCGATCAAGGATTATAACGGCGCGGTGCAATCCTATAACACCACGATCCGCACGTTCCCTGACGCGATCGGCGCGAAGATCTTCTACGGGGCCAAGCCGATGACGACCTATCAGGCGACCGCGCCGAATGCGGATCGCGCACCGACGGTCAAGTTCTGATCGACGCCAACCCAACAGGTGAGGATGTGCAATGAGGTGGCTCGCATGCCTCGTGCTGATGTTTGCTGGCGTCGCCCAGGCCCAGACCTTCCCGCCGCTGACAGGGCGGGTGGTTGATGCGGCGAACATCATTCCCGATGATCAGGAAGCGGCGCTGACCGCAAAGCTTGACGCGCTTGAAAAGGAAAGCACGCGCCAGTTGGTGGTCGCAACCGTGCCGAGCCTCGAAGGCTATGACATTGCCGATTATGGCTATCGGCTCGGCCGGGCTTGGGGGGTCGGCCAGAAGGAGCAGAATAACGGCTCGATCCTGCTCGTCGCGCCCAATGATCGTAAGGTGCGGATCGAAGTCGGTTATGGGCTTGAGCCGATCCTGACCGATGCCTTTTCGAGCGTTATCATCAACACCCAGATCATCCCGGCGTTCAAGGCGGGAGACTTTCCCGGCGGGATCAACGCGGGTGCCGATGCGATCATCGCGCAATTGAAACTCCCACCCGATGAGGCCGCTAAATATGCGGCCCAACTGGCCGCGCAGTCGGGCAAGGCCCAGAAGGGCGATTCAATCAGTGCTGCGATCTTCTGGCTGTTCATCTTCTTCTTTTTCATCCTGCCCTTGCTCCGTTCGATCTTTGGCAAAGGTCGCGGGCGGCGCTTCGGCGCAGGCCCGGTGATCATCTGGGGCGGCGGTTCTGGCGGCAGCGGCTGGGGCGGCGGAAGCTCAGGCGGTTTTGGCGGTGGCGGAGGATTCTCCGGCGGCGGCGGTTCATTCGGGGGCGGTGGCGCCTCTGGGGGGTGGTAATGGCAAAGCCTGCACTGATGACCGAAGCCGATCACCAGAAGGTGAGCGACGCCGTCCACGATGCCGAAGCCGGGACGGCTGGGGAAATCGTCACGATCATCGCCGATGCCTCTGATCGCTATCTCGATGTGGCGTTGTGGTGGTCGGTCATCGTGGTGATGCTGTCGTTGGCCGCGCTTGCGGCGTTTCCCGATTTTTATCTGGGATTGGTCGGCCGGCTCTCGAACGGCTGGGTGGTCGAGTGGACACTCGCCGAAGCGTTCGAGCTTGCTCTGGCGGTGGCGGTCATCAAATTCCTCGCCGCAAGGCTCATTCTCCAATGGATGCCGCTCCGGCTGTTCCTCACCCCGCGCATCGTGAAGGCGCAGCGGGTGCGCAGGCGGGCGATCCGCTATTTCAAGGTTGGCGCGGAACGGCGGACATCGGGGCGGACTGGCGTGATGATCTATCTCTCGATGGCCGAACATGTTGCTGAAATCGTCGCCGATGAAGCGATCCATTCCAAAGTTGCACCCGAGGCGTGGGGCGAAGCGATGGCCAAACTCGTCGCCGAAGTCCGTCATGGCCGGATCGCCGATGGCATGGCTGCGGCGATCGGCGATGTCGGGCTGATCCTCGGCCAGCATTTCCCGCGTGCGGCCGACGATCTCAACGAACTCCCTGATCGGCTGATTGAGCTTTGATCCTAAGACGCGCTCAGGATGATCGGTATGGATGACGAGGAAATCGTCTGGCAGGGCCGCTTCATCACGGCGAAGACCCGCGGCAAGTGGGAATATGTCTCCCGCGCGCGCGGCATCAAGGCAGCGGTGATTCTCGCGGTCGATGATGACCATGTCCTGCTGGTTGAACAGTTTCGTGTGCCCTTGGGCGCCAATTGCCTCGAACTGCCAGCGGGTCTGATCGGTGACGATACTGCGGGAGAGGCGATCGAAGCTGCTGCCGCCCGCGAGCTGGAGGAAGAAACCGGCTATCGGCCCGCCCGTATCGAGAAGATCGGCGAATTCTATTCCTCGCCCGGGATGGTCAGCGAAAGTTTCTATTTCGTCCGCGCCCACGGGCTGACCCGGGTTGGCGAAGGCGGCGGTGTCGATGGCGAGAATATCACCGTTCACCGCGTGGCGCTCGATCAGGTGACGGCGTTTGCCGCCGCGAAGCGCGCCGAAGGCTGCGTCATTGATGCAAAACTGTTGATGCTGCTCTTCAATCCGGCGGGCTGAGGCCATAGAGGAGAGCCTGATTCACGGCATTGGCGCAAGCGCGGAGCGCTTCCATCCAAACCCATCAGGCTCTAGCGGAAATTGTCCGCATAGGCCTGGAGCTTCAGCACTTTGAGCGGCGGTTGCACGACGCTGACGGTCAGGCTTTTGCTCGCTGCATAGGCCTTCGCCGCGTCCAGCGTCGGGAATTTGAGAACCAGTTGCCGCCGCGTGTCACGGCTTCCGGCCCAGCCCATCAGGGGATCGGGGCGTTGGGCATCGCTCGGTTCATATTCGAGGATCCAGTCGCTCGTGCCGTAACGGCCCGATTGCATGGCGTTCTTTGGCTTCTGGGTGATGCGTGCGTCTGTCATGAACGCCTCCTTCTCCCAATCACCGTTGTTGATCAAGGGTGTTCTTGGCAAGCGCCCTCTTGGTCTTGAGGCTGGCAATCGCTGCCGCAGGATTGTCGGGCCAGTTGTGCCGGGGATACCGCCCGCGCATGTCCTTCGCGACATCGGCCCAGCTTCCACGCCAGAAACCGGGTAAGTCACGCGTGGTCTGGATCGGCCGTCCGGCGGGCGAGGTGAGCGACAGGATCAGCGGCGTGCGATCCGGGCCGATGACTGGATGTTCGGCCAGTCCGAACAGCGCTTGCACGCGCAAGGTCACTGTCGGACCAGCATCCGCCGCATAGTCGATCGCATGGCTGGTTCCTGCAGGCGATACGAAATGTGCCGGGGCAAAGCGATTGAGCCGCTGCTGCCCGTCCCATCCGATCAGGTGCCAGAGCGCGGTATTGAACGCATCGCTCCCGATGTCGGAGAGCCGCCTTTTGCCAGACAGCAGCGGGGCGAGCCAGTCATCGAGCATTGCGATCAGCGCAGCGTCGGACAGCGCCTCGATCCCCGCCCACCGGGCGCGCTGGCGAAGATCGCGGGCTGATTCGGGCCAGCCAATCACCTCAAGGCCATGATCTCGCACCCCCGCCAACAAGGCCGCGCTGATGGCTGCGGGGGTGGCCGCGGCGTTCTCCGCTTTTGAAAGCGTGATCGCCCCCAGCCGCCGTCCGCTCGTCGCGCGGACGCTGCCGGTTTCAGGATCGAAGCTGACATGTGTGCCGCTCTCGATCCGGTCTGCAAACATCGCTTCGACCTCTGCGGGCGCGATGGCCACGGCGGACAGGATCCTCGCGCCTGAGGCCGCCCCCTGAATATCGGCGACGGCAAGCCATTCGCTGCGTGCGAGGGGGTGGGTGGGATCGAGGCGGAATCCGCGTCCGCCGCTGCTGATCCATTGTTCGCCGCTGGCATCGCGGCGCTTGGCAATGCGGTCGGGAAAGGCAAGCGCGATACACAGGGCCAAGTTGCTCCCGCTCTTTGACGGACCAGACGCGATCAGGCTGGCCCAGCGCTTCGCCAACCCTCTGCCCGCATCGGCGCGCCGGCCCTTTTCGCGCCGCCAGCGGTCAAGGCGCACTGACAGATCGGGATCACTACCCCCGAGCCCCCGTTCGGAGAGGAGCACTGCCACTTCGGCGGCGAGTGGTCCCGCGCCCTGCTCTCCAGCACGGACGAGCATATGCGCAAGACGAGGCGGCAGCGGCAGCGTGGCAATCGCCCGGCCATGCGCGGTCGGGCGGCCCTCCGTGTCGAGCGCGTCGAGCGCCTCCAGCCGCTTGCGCGCTTCGGCCAGCGCTGCCGGTGGCGGTGGATCGAGCCAGCGCAAGGTTGTTGGATCGCCGACGCCCCAAAGCGCGCAATCGAGCAGCAGGGGTGAGAGGTCTGCCTCGAGGATTTCGGGGGGGTCGAACGGCGGCAGGCCCGCCGTCGCCGCCGCTTCCCACAGCCGGTAAGCGATCCCCGGCCCCTGTCGTGCTGCGCGGCCAGCCCGCTGAATCGCTGCCGCCTGACTGACGCGTTCGGTCACAAGGCGAGTGACGCCCGCCGCCCGGTCGTAACGCGCACGGCGGGCAAGGCCGCTATCGACCACGATCCGAACGCCGTCGATTGTCAGGCTGGTCTCGGCGATGCTCGTTGCCAGGATCAGCTTGCGGCCTGTCCCTTTGCGGATCGCGGCCCGCTGTTCGGCCGGATCGAGGCTGCCATGAAGACGATGGATTTCGGCGGCGATCCCGCCCAACCGTTCTGCCGTCCGCTCGATCTCGCCAACGCCCGGCAGGAAGGCCAGCACATCGCCTTCCTCTTCGGCGATCGCACGGCGGATGGCGACGGCCATCTCATCCTCGATCCTCGCTTCGGCTCGGCGCCCGACATGTCTGAGCGTGAGCGGATGGCTGCGCCCTTCGCTTTCGATTACCGGTGCGTTCATCAGCGTCCCGAACCGCTGCCCGTCCAGCGTCGCGGACATGGCGATGAGGCGCAGGTCAGGGCGCAACGCCGTCTGCGCATCAAGTGCCAATGCCAGCCCGAAATCGCTGTCGAGACTGCGTTCATGCACTTCGTCGAAGAGCACAGCAGAAACGCCCGCCAGTTCGGGATCGGTCTGGATACGGTTGCGGAAAATCCCTTCAGTGACGACGAGGATACGGGTCCGGGCGGACTGTTTTGTATCCATCCTCGTGGCGTAACCAATCGTTCCGCCCACAGGCTCACCCGCCAACTCAGCCATCCGCTCGGCGGCGGCGCGGGCGGCAAGGCGGCGGGGGGAGAGGAGGAGAATCTGTCCGGTGCACCAAGGCTCGGTCAGCAAGGCCGGTGCCACAGCCGTCGTCTTGCCGGCACCCGGCGGGGCAATCAGGACGGCGTTGGACTGTGTCCGGAGGCGCGCCAGAAGCACTGGCAGGACTGCGTGGATGGGAAGCCAAACTCCCTTCCCGCGTGCGGGAGGGGGGCGATCAGTCAATATGCCCGCGCGATGGCAAATTCGACTGTCTCGATCAGGGCGACCTTCGCTGCGCCGGTTGCGAACGGCCCCAGCGCATCGATCGCCCGCTGGCCATAGTGACGCGCGCGCATCATCGTGTCGTCAATCGCGCGGCTTTGGGTGAGCAATGTCTTGGCATGAGCCAGGTCGTCATCGGAAATCCGCCGCCCTTCCATCGCCGCCTGCCAGAACGCCTTTTCCTCGGCGGTGCCCCGGGCATAGGCAAGGATAACGGGCAGCGTGACCTTGCCGTCTCGGAAATCGTCGCCCACGCCCTTGCCCATCGTTTCGGCGTCGGACGCATAATCAATCGCGTCATCCACAAGCTGGAAGGCAATGCCGAGATTGCGGCCAAAACTGTCCAGCGCTTCTTCAGTCGCCTCGTCACGTTCGGCGACCACGGCCGAAATCCGGCAGGCGGCGGCAAACAGGGCTGCGGTCTTGGCGCCGATAATGTCGAGATATTTATCTTCGCCTGTCGTGATCTGGCGCTGCGCCGTAAGTTGGTTGACTTCGCCTTCCGCAATCACCGCCGACGCATTGGAAAGGATTTTCAGGACCTTCAGGCTGCCATCTTCGACCATCAGCTCGAACGCGCGGCTGAACAGGAAATCTCCGACCAACACGCTGGCCGGGTTGCCCCAGATGATATTGGCGGTGCGCCGACCGCGCCGGAGGTCCGACCCGTCAACAACATCGTCGTGGAGCAGCGTCGCGGTGTGGATGAATTCCACCGTCGCTGCGAGCTTGTGGTGCCGCGTGCCGGAATAATCGAGCAACCGCGCCGTGGCGAGGGTGAGCATGGGCCGCATCCGCTTTCCGCCACCGGCAATCAGGTGCCCGGCCAGTTCGGGGATCAGCGGAATTTGCGACTGCATCCGTTCAAGGATCACCGCATTGACCTGGTTCATCTCGGCCGCAACCAGATTGATAATGGGATCAAGCGAAGGCTGCCTGTCCGGGCCGATGCGATAAAGCGTTGCGGTCATGATGGCGTCTCCTCTGGCGGGCAAGTGGCAACCGTGCAAGTGCAAAGCCGGTGTTGACGCTTGCATCGACCGTCATTTGCGAACAAGAACTTCGTATCATGACCCCCGATCCGTTACAGCAGTTTCGCCAGAGCATCGACAATATCGATGCGGCGTTGGTTCATATGCTCGCCGAACGGTTCAAGGTGACGCAGGCGGTTGGGCGCTACAAGGCGGAAAATGCGATGCCGCCAGCCGATCCCGCGCGCGAGGAATTGCAGATTGCGCGCCTTCGCAAACTGGCAGCAGAGGCCGATCTCGATCCCGATTTCACCGAGAAATTTCTGCGCTTCGTAATCGACGAAGTGATCAGGCATCATGAGCAATTAAAATCTGGCCAGGCCTGAAATCTTGCCGTGTCGCTGCCCAGCCACTAGCTAGGGCAAATGGCAGATCCTTATTCAACCCTTGGCGTGGCGCGCGGTGCGACCGAAGCCGATATCAAAAAGGCGTATCGCAAGCTCGCCAAAGAGCTTCACCCCGATACAAACAGGGACAATCCCAAAGCGACCGAACGCTTTGCCGAGGTCACAAATGCCTATGACTTGTTGTCAGACAAGGCGAAGCGGGCCCAGTTCGACCGTGGCGAGATCGACGATATGGGCAATCCGGCCAACCCCTTTGCGGGTTTTGGCGGGCAACAGGGCGGATCCCGCGGAGGTTCGGGCGGCTTTCAGGGTGGCTTTGGCGATGCGGCGGCGGCTGATCTTGGCGACCTGTTCGAAGGGCTGTTTGGCGGTGGCCGTGCACGTGGCGCCGGTGGCGCAGGCGGTTTTGGCGGTTTCGGCGGGCGCAGCGCGCCGCCACCAAAGGGCGACAACGTCGCCTATCGGCTCGCCGTATCCTTCGAAGATGCCGCGAGCCTCGCTCCGCAGCGAATAACTTTGCAGGATGGCAAGACGATTGATCTCAAACTGCCCGCCGGGGTCGAAACCGGCACGCAGATGCGGCTTTCGGGCAAGGGTCAGCAAGGCCCTGGTGGGGCGGGTGATGCCACTGTCACGATCGAGGTGCGCAATCACCGCTTCTTCACGCGCGACGGAGACAATGTCCGGCTCGACCTGCCGGTCACGCTGAAAGAGGCGCTGGTCGGCGGGCCGGTCAAGGTGCCGACGGTCGACGGCGCGGTCATGCTCAACATCCCGAAAGGCTCGTCCTCGGGCAAGGTGCTGCGCCTCAAGGGGCGAGGGTTTTCGGCCAAGGGCGGCGCGCGCGGCGACCAGTTGGTAACGCTGATGCTCGATGTTCCGGGAGACGATGTGGCGCTCAACGCCTTTGTCGAAGGCTGGAACGATCCGCGCGACCCGAGGGCGGCGCTCATCTAGTGCGTGACGTATCGCCCGAATCGCCTGAAGCGAGGCGGGCGCATCCGGACGCCCATCCTCATCGCAAAGGGCTTCTGGGGCATATCGGGCCGGGGTCGCGGCTATTCGAATTCGTCCGCCGTGCGGTGCTCGGCGTCTATAATGATGGCTTCATCCATGCCGGCAATCTTGCCTATTTGACGCTTCTGGCCCTCTTTCCCTTCTTTATCATCCTGTCGGCCGCCGCTCAGCTTCTTGGCCGACCGGAGGAAAACCTTGCGGCCGTCCACTCGCTTGTCAGGGCGTTTCCACCCTCGGTAGCCGAAATGATCCAGTCGACCGCGGTTGAGGTGCTGTCGCTCCGGACTGGGCCGCTCTTGTGGTTTGGGGCGGCCATAGGGGTCTGGACGGTGGGCAGCTTCATCGAAACGATCCGCGAAATCCTGCGCCGTGCCTATGGCACGGACTATGACCGGCCCTTCTGGCAGTACCGGCTGATCGGGGTCGCGATCATCGTCGGTGCCGTGGGCATGCTGATCGCGGCTTTCTCGATGCAGATTATCCTGACAACGGCTGAGGAAGTGCTGACGCGCTTCGTGCCGGTCGCAGCGCCATTCGCCGACCGGATCGCCAGCACGCGGTTCGTGCCGATCTTGATGACCTTTGTTGCAAGCTATCTGCTCTTCTGGTCGCTCGCGCCGACGCGATACCGGGCGCGCGGGTTTCCCAAATGGCCCGGCGCGCTGTTCGTCACATTCTGGTGGTATGTGGCGCTTTTGCTCCTGCCGCGCGTCCTCGCGCTTTTCGGCGGCTATACCCTGACCTATGGCGGGCTGGCTGGCGTCATGGTAGCCATGCTGTTCTTCTGGCTGATCGGTTATGGCTTTGTAATCGCGGCCCATATCAACGCAGCACTGGCAAACCCCGTTATTCATCCGCTAAGGGGGCACACAGTGTTGGATGAACTGGTGGAGGCCAAGTGGCTGGATACATGAAGGGCAAGCGCGGGCTGATCATGGGCCTCGCCAATGATCGCAGCCTCGCCTGGGGCATCGCGCAAAAGCTCAGCGCCGAAGGGGCGGAGCTGGCCTTTTCCTTTCAGGGCGAAGCGCTGGAAAAACGCGTCCGGCCTTTGGCGGAGCAATTGGGCAGCGATTTCCTGATCGATTGCGACGTTTCCGACATGGGTGCACTCGACGCGATGTTCGCGACGCTGGCCGCGCGCTGGCCGAAGATCGACTTCGTCGTTCATGCCATTGGCTTTTCCGACAAGAACGAGCTGCGCGGCGGCTATGTCGATACCAGCCTCGACAATTTTCTGATGACGATGAACATCAGCGTTTACAGCTTCGTCGCGGTGGCCAAGCGCGCTTCGGCGATGATGCCGGACGGCGGTGCGTTGCTGACGCTGAGCTATTACGGCGCCGAAAAGGTCATCCCTCACTATAACGTTATGGGCGTTGCCAAGGCCGCACTTGAAACCAGCGTAAAATATCTCGCCAATGATCTCGGGCCGTCGAACATCCGCGTGAACGCGATTTCGGCGGGGCCGATCAAGACGCTGGCCGCGTCGGGGATCGGCGATTTCCGCTACATCATGAAATGGAATGAATATAATTCGCCGCTGCGCCGCAACGTCACGATCGAGGATGTCGGCGGGGCGGGGCTTTACCTTTTGTCCGACCTGTCTTCTGGCGTAACCGGCGAGACGCATCATGTCGATGCGGGCTATCATGTCGTCGGCATGAAGCAGGAAGACGCGCCTGACGTGACTTTGGCTTGAATGCTGACACGTGCGGCGACGCCCGCAGATGCGCCTGCGATCAAACTCGTCCATCAGACGGCCTTCGGTGGCGAAGTCGAGGCGCGGCTGGTCAGCATGCTCGAAGCCGATGACGACACGTTGGTCTCACTTGTCGCTGGCATCGAGGGCGCTACAGTCGGGCATGTCCTGTTCAGCCGAATGAGGGTGACGGTCGATGGCGAATCGCTGGCCGCAGCGGCGCTTGCGCCGGTCGGCGTCCTTCCGCACTATCAGGGCCTCGGCTTCGGTTCGGCACTGATCCGGGAAGGGCTGGCCCGGCTTTCCGCGATGGGTGTTGGCCTGTGCTTCGTTCTCGGCCATGCGGGCTATTATCGCCGCTTCGGATTCAGCACCGATCTCGCCGTGCGCTTTGCCTCGCCTTATGCGGGGTCGGATTTCATGGCGCTCGCTCTGGACAGCGCGCTTACTCTGCCCGAAAGGGGCGTGGCAGATTATGCACCCGCCTTTTCGCGACTGGGGTAAGCACAAGTGAGCTACAACTCCTTCGGCCATGTCTTCCGCTTCTCCACCTGGGGGGAAAGCCACGGGCCTGCGTTGGGCGCGGTGGTGGATGGCTGTCCGCCGGGGTTGCCGCTCTCCGAGGCCGACATTCAGCCTTTCCTTGACCGCCGCCGCCCGGGCCAGTCGAAATTCACGACCCAACGGCAGGAACCCGATCTGGTCAAAATTCTCTCGGGCATTTTTGAAGGCCGCACGACCGGAACACCGATCAGCCTGATGATCGAGAATGTCGATCAGCGCTCGAAGGACTATTCCGAAGTCGCCAAAGCCTATCGTCCCGGCCATGCCGATTATACCTATGACGCGAAATACGGCTTTCGGGATTACCGGGGCGGTGGACGGAGTTCGGCGCGCGAAACGGCAGCACGAGTCGCAGCGGGGGCCGTGGCGCGGCTTGTGATTCCCGAGGTCGAAATCATGGCCTATGTCGTGGAGATTGGTGGCGACGCGATTGACCGCGACAATTTCGAGCCGAGTCAGATCAACCGTAACCCGTTCTTCTGCCCGGACGAGGCCGCCGCCGGACGCTGGGAGACGCTGGTCGACGATGCACGCAAGGCGGGATCATCGCTCGGCGCGGTGGTTGAATGTGTCGCACGCGGGGTGCCTGCGGGATGGGGCGCGCCGCTTTATGCAAAGCTCGACAGCGAGCTTGCGGCGGCGATGATGTCAATCAACGCAACCAAGGGCGTGGAGATCGGCGCAGGCTTTGCCGCCGCGCGGTTGCGGGGAGAAGAGAATGCAGACCCGATGCGTCCAGGCTCCAATGCGCCCGAGTTTCTGGCGAACAATTCGGGCGGGATCGCAGGCGGGATATCAACCGGGCAACCGGTGGTCGCTAGGGTTGCCTTCAAGCCAACCTCATCGATCCTGACGCCCGTGGAAACGATCACCCGCGAAGGCGAGGCAACCGAGATCGTCACCAAAGGCCGCCATGACCCGTGCGTTGGCATTCGCGGTGTTCCAGTGGTCGAATCGATGATGGCGCTGGTGCTGGCCGACCAGAAATTGCTCCACCGCGCGCAGTGCGGCGGCTAGCTTAGTAAACCGCGTTGGCGATCGCTGGGAGGACATAGTTCCGGCTGATCGTGATCAGGACGATTACAACCATTGGTGAAAAATCGATCGTCCCCAGATCGGGCAGGATACGGCGGATCGGACGGTAGAGCGGCGCGGTCAGCTTTTCGAGCGCCTGCCACAGTCCGCGGACGAATTCATTGTAAGTGTTGATCACGTTGAACGAGATCAGGATCGACATCACGAACTGGACGACGATGATGATCCCCAAAAGATAGAGGAGATAGTCGGTAATCCCCAAAAGCATGTTGACCAATTATTGTCTCCTCTAAGCGTCAGCGATGGACCAGCGTGCCCGCGCCGCTCTTGGTGAAAATTTCAACGAGCATGGCATGTGGAACGCGTCCGTCAAGGATGACGGCGGCATCAACCCCTGCTTCGACGGCAGTGATGCAGGTTTCCAGCTTCGGAATCATCCCGCCGGTCACGGTTCCATTTGCGCGCAGTGCCATAATCCGCGCCGGATCGAGATCGGTGAGGAGGGCCCCGTCGCTATCGAGGACACCCGTGACGTCGGTGAGCAGGAAAAGCCGGTCTGCGGACAGCGCGGCGGCAACCGCGCCGGCCATTGTGTCGGCATTGATATTGTAGGTGTGCCCGTCGGTGCCGACCCCGATCGGGGCGACGACCGGGATCATTCCGGCGGCCGAGATGGTGTCGAGGATCGTGCGATCCACCGCTTTGGGTTCCCCCACAAAGCCAAGATCGACGGCGCTTTCGATATTGCTATCGGGATCGCGGGTGGTGCGCGTGACTTTTTCAGCGATCACAAAGCCGCCATCCTTGCCCGAAATGCCCACCGCCTTGCCGCCCGCCGCCGCGATCCAGGACACGATTTCCTTGTTGATCGCCCCGGAAAGCACCATTTCGGCAATCTTGGCGGTTTCCGCATCGGTGACGCGCAAGCCATCGACAAAACTGGATTCGACGCCGAGCTTCTTGAGCATCGCGCCGATTTGCGGCCCGCCGCCATGCACGACGACTGGATTGATGCCGACCGCCTTCATCAACACGACATCGTCTGCAAAATCACGCGCGGCTTGCGCATCGCCCATCGCGTGGCCGCCATATTTGATAACGAAGGTCGCCCCGGCATAACGCTGCATATAAGGCAGCGCTTCGGTTAGAACCTCGGCCTTGGCCAACGCTGAAACATCTGGCGCGGATTGATCGGGTGCGTGTCTGCTCATGCTGGACGCGCCGCTATGCGGTTGGGGCGACGCGGTCAAGTTTGCGGCCAAGGCTGATGGCAAGCTGGATCAGCGGCGGCACCATCACAATCGAAAGCGCGACCTTGGCGGCGATACCGCTGATGAGCAGAGGCATGATCGGCAGGACGCCCAGAAACGCGATCGTCAGGAAAATTCCGGTATCGACGATCTGGCTCGCGACAGCGGCAATCATACCCCGTAACCAGACCAGCTTTCCCGTGCCTTCGCGCAGCGCATTGAACAGCATGACGTTCAGCGTCTGCGAAATTCCGTACGAAATAAGCCCGGCAAACATCAGCCGCGAACCCTGTCCCAAGATTCCTTCAAACGCGGCCTGCTGTGTCCAGAAACTTGCAGACGGCAGGGCAATGACAAGCTGGATCAGAAGCGCCGAAAGGATCAGCGGGATAAAGCCGTATCGCACCAGTTTCTGCGCAGTATCCGCCCCGTGCAGTTCGGAGACCGCGCTGGAGAGGACGACGAGTTGGAGAAAGGCAAAGATGCCCGCCTCGACCGTCAACGGGCCAATGGCCACAATCTTGGTGCCCAGCACGCCCGCCATGCAGACCAATCCGCCGTAAATCAGCGCATAAATAAAAAGCGAACGCGGCACCTGATCCCCCTGGAGCGCTAAAGGCTCATCGCCTTAAAGCATGCCCGCAATTCCTGCACAAACAGTTCCGGCTGTTCCATCGCGGCGAAATGGCCGCCCTTGGGCAGTTCGTTCCAGTAGACGATTTGCTTGTACCGGCTTTCCGCCCAGCGGTGCGAGAGGCGCATGATCTCTTGCGGGAACAGGCTGCACCCCGCCGGGATCAGTATGTCGCCCGAAGCAAAGGTGCGGAAGCTGTGCCAATAGAGCCGCGCGGACGAGGCCGCTGCATTGTTGAGCCAGTAAAGCATGACATTGTCGAGAAGATGGTCCCGGCTGAACACATTTTCCGGATGGCCGTCACAGTCCGCCCAGCCATGGAACTTTTCAAGGATCCAGGCCATCTGGCCGACCGGAGAATCTGCCAGCCCATAACCAAGCGTTTGCGGCCGGGTGGCCTGCTCGATCGAATAACCGGTGTCCTTCTCCTGATACCATTGCATCCGGGCGAGCGCGGCCTTTTCGAAGTCGGTCAGGTCGGACATCATGTCGGCAGGCGGGCGCCCGACGATCATGTTGATATGGATGCCGGCACAATTTCCGAGATTCTGAGATCCGATCGCGCACGTGACGGCCGATCCCCAATCGCCGCCTTGCGCGAAATAGCGATCATAGCCGAGGGCGAGCATGAGTTTGTTCCAGGCAAGGCCGATCTGTTCGACACTCCAGCCCGGCTGGGTCGGTTTTCCCGAGAACGCATAGCCGGGCAGCGACGGGATCACGAGGTGGAAGTCTTCGGACAGCGGGCCGATCACGTTGATGAATTCGAGCACCGATCCCGGCCAGCCGTGGGTCAGGATGATCGGTCGCGCATTGGGGTTGGTCGAACGGATGTGGATGAAATGGATGTCCAGCCCGTCAATCTCGATCAGGAAATTGGGCAGCGCGTTGAGCGCGGCCTCGCATCGCCGCCAGTCATAGTCTTTCGCCCAATAGGCCGCGACCTCCTGCACATAGGCCAGTGGAATGCCTTGATCCCAGTCGTCGACAATCTCCTTTTCGGGGTAGCGAGTCAGCGCCAGCCGTGTCTTGAGATCGTCGAGTTGGGACTGGAGTATGTCGATCGTAAAGGGTCTAGGTGTTCCGGTCATTTTATTTGGCCTTGTTGAGCTTGGCTTTAACCGCCTCTTGCGCGAGTTCAGCAGCGTTGTTGCCCCAACTCTCCAGTATTTGGCGTAGCGTTGATCTTGGAACGCCTTCTATCAGATGTGTCGCGCTGAAATAGAGATTCCGTTCGTCGTTGAGCCCGATCTTGATGACGTCGAATGAATCGTTCATTTTGACGATCCATGCTTGAGGTGGGTTTCTGACATCGGAATAGGAAGAAGACATCACAATATAACTGCAGTCTTCCATTAAGGAGCAACCACCGAACGTGATTGTCGTTGGCTGGTCTGCAATTTCGACGGCGAACTGGGGAAACCCACGGCTAGGTTTTATGTCGCCGGGCGAATATCCCAGATCTTTGAGCAACTGGGCAAATGCCTTTGGATTCTTGATCGAGACTGGTTGTTCGGTTGGCTGCCCATTTGCCCCTGTCGATGCAAACGCGATCAAGGCCCAAAAGATCGTTTTTCCCATCTCCAATTGAATTCTCCCCAAGATTTGATTGTGCCTTACTATCGCGTCGGCACCGGTTCCGGCCCTGTCCAGTCATAAAAGCCACGCCCCGACTTCTTGCCAAGCCAGCCCGCCTCGACATATTTGACGAGCAGCGGCGCGGGGCGGAACTTGGGATCGCCGGTGCCGGTGAAAAGCACGCGGCAGATTTCGAGGCAGGTATCCAGCCCGATGAAATCGGCAAGGGTCAGCGGCCCCATCGGGTGGTTGAGGCCGAGACGGCAGGCGGTGTCGATATCGCGCATTGTCGCCACGCCTTCGCCCAAGGCAAAGCAGGCTTCGTTGATCATCGGCATGAGGACGCGGTTGACGATGAAGCCGGGCGCGTCGTTGGCGTGGACGATTTCCTTGCCGAGCGAGCGGCCATAGACTTCGACTGCCGAGACGGTTGCATCTGCGGTGGCAAGCCCCCGGATCAGTTCGATCAGGCCCATCACGGGGACAGGATTGAAGAAATGGACGCCGATGAAGCGCGCCGGATCGGGCGACGCTTGCGCCAGCCGCGTGATCGGGATCGAGGATGTGTTCGAGGCCAGGATCGCATCGGAGCGCAGCACTTTACCGATGTCAGCGAAGATCGCCCGCTTGATCTCCTCGCGCTCGGTCGCCGCTTCGATGACGAGATCGGCGTCGGAGAATGCCGATGACCCGGCCACCGGCTCGATCAATGCTAGCGCGGCGTCGCGCGCTTCGCTGGCGATCTTTTCCTTTTCGACGAGCCGGCCCAGCCCCTTGGCAATGCCATCTTTGCCCTTCGACGCGCGCTCGAGATCAACGTCGGACAGCAGGACGCGATAACCGGCTTGCGCGGAAACCTGCGCGATCCCTGCGCCCATTTGCCCCGCGCCAATAACGCCGATGATCTTCATGTGCCCCCCAGATTTTGATTCGCGAGTAGCTCTAGCGAATCGGAAAAGCCCCGGCTACGCTGCGGCCATGTTGAGTATCATAGTTATCGCTGCGGCCGTTGCCGCAGCCTATATCCCGCCCGCTCCTCGAACATTTACGGACTGGTTCGTCGGTTGCGATAATGGCCGCTCGTGTCAGGCCGATGGCCTTTCGCCCGAAAACGATCCCGATGGCCTGACCATGGCGATCATCCGCGCGGGTGCGGCGAATGCCGGGCTGGAAATCCGCATCAACAGCGGCGGCCTTGCCGTTGCCGCTCTCGCCGCAGACGGGCGCAAACTCTCCATCTCTCCGCTCGGGCGGGATAACGGGGCCTTCATTCGTCCACAAGACGCGGCGGCCTTTATCGAAGCGCTCAGGCCGGCCGGGCGGCTGGGCCTTCTTGATGCGCGCGGTGCGGAGATCGGCTATGTCTCTCTGCGCGGCTTCAATGCGGCGCTCCTCTATATGGATGAACAGCAGCGGCGGCTTGGCACGGTCACCGCGCTTGTCCGCAAGGGGGCTGCCGCCACTGTTCCGCCACCGCCCGCGCTCCCGAACATCGTGCTCCCGCCAAGGTCCGCAGCGCACCCCAGACGTTTGAGCCAGGCGGAGATCGGGAAGCGGGTGAAAGCGCTCAAATGCGACGTACCTGCGTCCGCTGCGACGGATTCGGATCATATCCGGCTCGATGCGCACACCACGCTCGTCCTCTTCGCCTGCGAACGCTTTGCCTATAATTTTGCTTCATATGCGCTCCTCATCGATGAGGCGGGCAAGGTGCGTGACGCCAGCTTCGATGAAAGTCCTGGTGAAGGCGAGGGCAATGGCAATCGCCTCGTCAATCCCAGCTGGGATCCCAATGCCCGCCGCCTGTCTGTTTTGGACAAGGGTAGAGGGTTGGGCGATTGCGGAGTGGCGCAGAATTATGTCTGGGACGGCACCCGGTTTCGCATGGTTTATGAGGCACTGATGTATTCTTGCCGCGGCAACACCGATTTCATCCCAACTTGGCGAGCGACGGTTTCGTCGCACTGATCAGCGCGACGCGCCCGGCACCCAGAGGATGTCATTGGCGCCGTGATCATTGGCGTAGCGCGAGGCGACGAACATCCAGTCGGACAGTCGGTTGAGATAGGCCAGCGC
>JANLQV010000044.1:0-1725 GCA_031368025.1 Sphingomonadales bacterium
CGAAGAGGGCAAGGCGATCCGGGCGCTGGTCCCCCACATCGGACCGTGCATCGTCGCCGGGCAAAAGGCTGAGCTTTCCCCGGTCGGGGTCCGCAAGCTGGTCGCCGACGGGATGTGGACGGCATGGCGCGCGTTCGCCCGCGGCGATCTGGTCGCGACTGCCAAGCCGGGCACGCCGTAATGCCTAAAGTCACCGTCGACGGCACCGAAATCGACGTCCCCGCCGGAGCCACCGTGCTTCAGGCGTGCGAGCTGGCGGGGAAGGAAATTCCGCGTTTCTGCTATCACGAGCGGCTGTCCATCGCGGGCAATTGCCGGATGTGCCTGGTCGAGGTGAAGCCCGGGCCGCCCAAGCCGCAGGCGTCTTGTGCGCTGCCCGCCACCGATGGCCAGGAAATCCGCACCGACAGCCCGATGGTGCGGACGGCGCGCGAAGGGGTGATGGAATTCCTCCTGATCAACCACCCGCTCGATTGCCCGATCTGCGATCAGGGCGGTGAATGCGATTTGCAGGATCAATCGGTCGCCTATGGCCGGGGCTCGTCGCGCTATGACGAGAACAAGCGGGCCGTCACCGAGAAATATATGGGCCCCATCGTCAAGACGGTGATGACGCGGTGCATTCAGTGCACGCGCTGCATCCGCTTTGCCGAGGAAGTGGCGGGGATCGAGGAAATCGGCGCGATCGGGCGCGGTGAGAACATGCAGATCACCTCTTATCTCGAACGCGCGGTGACGAGCGAGCTTTCGGGCAATGTCGTCGATCTCTGCCCGGTCGGCGCGCTGACCTCCAAGCCTTACGCTTTCGAAGCGCGGCCCTGGGAATTGAAGAAGACGCCGTCGATCGACGTGATGGACGCGGTCGGCACCAACATCCGGCTCGACAGTCGAGGACGTCAGGTTTTGCGCGCGCTGCCGCGGATCAATGAGGACGTCAACGAGGAATGGGCGCATGACAAGACGCGCCACGCCGTTGATGGGCTGATGCATCGCCGTCTCGACAAGCCGTATGTCCGCAAAGGTGGAATGCTGGTCGAGGCGAGCTGGGACGAAGCGCTGAAGGCAGTCGCCAAGGCCCAGAAAGATGCGGGCAAGTCGATTGCCGTTCTGGCAGGCGATCAGGTCGATTGCGAAACGATGTTCGCCGCGCGTGAACTGGCGAAGTCTCTGGGCGGTTCGATGTTCGAGGGGCGGCAGACCGGCCTTGCCTATGATGTGTCGTCGCTCGCGGCGGTCGCGTTCAATACGGGCATCGCCAATCTTGAGACTGCCGATGTGATCCTGCTGGTGGGCAGCGACCTGCGGCATGAAGCGCCGCTGATCAACACGCGGGTTCAGAAGGCTGTGCGACGCAAGGGTGCGAAGGTTTTTGCCATCGGGCCGGAAACCGGCCTGACGTACAAGGTCGAATGGCTCGGCGTATCTTTGAAGTTGCTCGGCAAGCTGCCCAAGGACGTTGCCGATGCGCTCAAGGGTGCTGAGCGTCCCGCGATCATCCTTGGCGGCGGCGCCCTGCGCTATGAAGGCGCCCACGGCGCGACATTGGCACTTGCGGCGAAATACAAGATGATCCGCAAAGACTGGAACGGCTTCAACGTCACGCACTTTGCGGCGGCGCGGATGGGCGGTCTGATGCTGGGTTATGCATTCAACGGCGGGATCAAGGCGCTGGCGGCGAAGAAACCCAAGCTGGCCTTCTTCCTTGGCGCGAAGCTCGGCCAGCAC
>JANLQV010000086.1:0-3572 GCA_031368025.1 Sphingomonadales bacterium
ATGATGCGATAGCGCTGCTTGTGACCGCCGCCGATCCCGCGCGAGGTCATCTTGCCCTTGTTGTTGCGACCGCCGGTCTTCGGCTTGCCTTCGGTCAGCGCCTTGACGGGCTTGCCCTTATGAAGCGCCGAGCGGTCTACCAGGATCAGGCCACGGCGTGCCGGGCTGGTCGGGTTATAATGTTTGAGTGCCATGGCGCTTAAATCCCCGTGGTCACATCGATCGAATGGCCTTCAGCCAGACGAACGATCGCTTTCTTGAAGTCAGACCGGGTGTAGGGCGTGCCCTTCCACTTCTTGGTCTTGCCCTTTTGGACGATGGTGTTGACGTTCAACACCTTCACGCTGAACAATGCTTCCACCGCAGCCTTGATCTGCGGCTTGGTTGCATCGTTCGCCACGCGGAAGACAACGGCGTTGTGCTCGCTGGCCATCGTTGCCTTTTCGGTGATGTGCGGACCGCGCACCACATCATAGTGGCGAATGTCGACCGCAGTTGCGGTTTGCTTTTTAGCCATTGAACCGTGCCTCCAGCTTTTCGACCGCTGCACGGGTCAGAACCAAAGTTTCATGCTTCAAAATGTCATAGACATTGGCGCCCGCCGCCGGGAGGACATTGACGCCCACCAGGTTGGACGATGCACTCGCGAAGCTTGTTTCGACCGCATCGCCATCAATGACGAGCGCGGTCTTGCCGAGGCCGAGCTTCGACCAGGCACCGAAAAGCGCCTTGGTCTTGCCGTCCTTGACGGTCAGGCTGTCCATCACGATCAGCGTACCGGCCTTCGCCTTCGCCGAAAGCGCCATTTTCAGGCCGAGAGCGCGGATCTTCTTGTTGAGCGAAGGGTTGAAGTCACGAACGCGAGGGCCGTGAGCCTTGCCGCCGCCAACGAAGATCGGCGAACGACGGTTACCGTGACGGGCCGTGCCGCCACCCTTCTGATTGCCGAACTTCTTGCCGGTGCGGGCAACGTCCGAACGCTCACGAGCGCCACGGGCAGTACCGCGGGCCTTTTCAAGCTGCCATGTAACAACCCGGTGGAGAATGTCGGCACGCGGCTCTACGCCAAACACGTCGTCCGACAATTCAATATCACCCTTGCCCTTGGCGTCGAGAGTCTGAACCTTGAGTTTCATGCTCAGCCCTCCTTGCTGTCATCGGCTTCGGGAGCGGCGGGCGCTTCCGTCGCGGGGGTTTCAACGACTGGCGCTTCAGCAACGGCTTCGACCGGGGTCTCAACCACTGCTTCTTCAACCAGAACTTCCTGCTCAACCACCGGAGCGGCATCGCTCTTGATCGACGCAGGGTAAGGCGCGGCCGCAGGGCGATCGATTTTCACCGCATCGCTCACCATCAGCCAGGTGCCCTTTGATCCGGGAACCGAACCCTTGACGAAGATCAGGCCACGCTCAACGTCGGTCAGAACGATTTCCAGATTTTGCTGGGTGCGCTGACGATCGCCCATGTGGCCGGCCATCTTCTTGTTCTTGAAGACCTTGCCCGGATCCTGACGCTGCCCGGTCGAACCGTGCGAACGGTGAGAGACCGAGACGCCGTGGGTGGCGCGCAAGCCGCCAAAGTTCCAGCGCTTCATCGCACCGGCAAAACCCTTGCCCTGCGTATGACCCGCGATATCGACATATTGGCCGGGAACGAAATGGTCGGCGGAAATTTCCGCGCCCACGTCAACCAGAGCATCGTCCGAAACGCGGAATTCAACCAGACGCAGCTTCGGCTCCACTTCGGCCTTGGCGAAATGGCCGCGCTGCGGTTTTGCGACATTCTTGGCCTTGGCCGCACCGGCACCGAGCTGAAGCGCGACGTAACCGTCACGTTCCTGCGTCCGTTGCGACACGACCTGGCAATTTTCCAGCGAAAGAACGGTCACGGGCACATGGCGCCCATCATCCTTGAACAGGCGCGTCATGCCCATCTTCTTCGCGATCACGCCAGTACGCATGATCCATTCTCCTTAAACACAGAGGCCTGCGGAGACCCATTCCCCACAGGCTTGTCAGCCCAAATATAATGCATCGCCCCGTCCGGGCTGGCTTCCCACTATTTCAAGCGGAAAAGACGGGGGACGCAGCCCGGGCAAGCCCGGCGGTATCCCTTTGAAGATCAGCGCCGTTAGGCCAGTTTGATCTCGACATCAACCCCGGCAGCGAGATCGAGCTTCATCAGCGCGTCCACAGTCTGCGGAGTGGGCTGCAGGATGTCCAGCAGCCGCTTGTATGTGCGAACCTCAAACTGCTCGCGCGACTTTTTGTCGACGTGCGGGCCGCGGTTCACGGTGAATTTCTCGATCCTCGTCGGAAGCGGAATGGGGCCACGGATCAAAGCACCAGTGCGCTTTGCCGTGTCTGCAATGTCACCCGTCGCCTGATCAAGCACACGATGATCGAACGCCTTGAGGCGAATACGGATATTTTGCGTTTCCATGTCTACTACCGATGAGAAAGAGCCGAATTAAAAAAGAGCAAACGCCCGATCCTCATGTGAGAGAATCGGGCGATTGCGACGCCTATATTACTTGGTGATCGAAGCCACAACCCCTGAACCGACGGTGCGACCACCTTCACGGATCGAGAAGCGCAGGCCCTGTTCCATCGCGATCGGTGCGATCAGCTTGACGCCGAGTTGCACGTTATCGCCAGGCATGACCATCTCGGTGCCCTCTGGAAGGACAACTTCGCCGGTCACGTCGGTTGTGCGGAAGTAGAATTGCGGACGATAGTTCGCAAAGAACGGCGTGTGACGGCCGCCCTCATCCTTCGACAGGACATAGACTTCCGAGGTGAACTCCGTGTGTGGCGTGATCGAGCCGGGCTTGCAGAGAACCTGCCCACGCTCGACTTCTTCACGGCCAACACCGCGGATCAGCGCGCCAATGTTATCGCCAGCCTGGCCCTGATCGAGCAGCTTGCGGAACATTTCAACGCCGGTCACGACGGTCTTCTTGGTGTCCTTGATACCGACGATTTCGACTTCTTCGCCAACCTTGACGATGCCGGTTTCGACACGACCCGTGACAACCGTGCCGCGACCCGAGATCGAGAACACGTCTTCGATCGGCATCAGGAACGGCTTGTCGAGCGGACGCGCAGGCTGTGGAATGAACGAATCAACCGCTTCCATCAGCTTGAGCACAGCCTCACGGCCGAGTTCAGGCTTGGTGTCGTTGAGCGCACATGTTGCCGAACCCTGGATGATCGGAATATTGTCACCGTCGAAATCATATTTCGAAAGCAGCTCGCGGATTTCCATTTCAACGAGCTCGAGGATTTCGGCATCGTCGACCAGATCAACCTTGTTCATGAACACGACGAGCTGGGGGACGCCAACCTGCCGCGCGAGCAGGATGTGCTCACGGGTCTGAGGCATCGGGCCATCGGTCGCGGAGACGACGAGGATACCGCCATCCATCTGCGCAGCGCCCGTGATCATGTTCTTCACATAATCGGCGTGGCCCGGGCAATCGACGTGCGCATAGTGGCGCGCTGTGGTTTCATATTCGACGTGTGCGGTCGAAATCGTAATGCCGCGCTCGCGTTCTTCAGGAGCCTTGTCGA
>JANLQV010000116.1:0-2221 GCA_031368025.1 Sphingomonadales bacterium
CAAAAGTGCTGCAAACGGCCCCTCCTCGTAGGGATGGCCGCCGCTCAATACGAGAAGGCTGCGCCCTCCCATCAATCAGCCGATCTTCAGGATCATCTTGCCGTCGTTGCTCCCACTGAAGAGGCGCATGAAAGCCGGCAGGGCATTTTCGATTCCGTCATCAATATGTTCATCAAAGACAAGCTTGCCGGCACGAGCCAGTTCAGCCATCGCCATTGCACCTTCGCCAAAGCGCGGCACATAATCGGCCACCAAAAGCCCCGTCATCGATGCCCGTTTCACAATCAACTGCCAGATATTGCGCGCACCCGTTTTTTCATCTGAGTTGTTGTATTCGCTGATCAGCCCACACAGCCCGATCCGGGCACCCATCGCCAGATTATTCAATCCCGCATCGAGAATGTCGCCTCCGACATTTTCGAATATGACATTCACGCCGTCAGGAGCGTAACTGCCAATTTCTGCTGAAAGCTGTGCAACAGATTTGCCGCGATAATCGATGGCGACATCAAAGCCGTATCGTTCGGTCAATCGCGCACATTTTTCCGGGCCCCCGGCAATGCCGATGACCTTGGACGCGCCCTTTATCCTGGCTAGCTGGCCGACGAGCGAGCCGACTGCGCCTGCGGCGCCAGTGACCAGCACAACGTCACCGACAATTGGCTTGCACACTTCCAACAATCCGAAATAGGCGGTCAGCCCAACCGCGCCGAGCACTGACAGAAAGTTGGTCGGCGACGGCACAATATTGATGTCAATCGGCTGTGAAAACCCGCCCGCCATGCCAACTGAATATTCCTCGATCGCATTCAATCCCGAAACCCATTGGCCAACGGGAAAATCAGGCGCCCTGCTTTCGACAACGACGCCAACCGTCGAGGCGCGCACTGCATCGCCCAATGGTATTGGCGGCATGTAGGAAGGCGCATCATCCATCCAGCCTCGCATGGCAGGATCGAGCGATGCATAGCGATTCTGAATCAGGAACTGCTCGTCCTGAAGCGTTGAGGTTTCAGTGCTTTTCAGCTCAAAATCGGCAGCGACCGGCAGGCCATCCGGCCTGCGCACGAGCAGAAAACGTCGGTTCAATGTCATTACAAATTCCTTGTTGCTGAGGATGAAGTGCCGCCCAAACGCAATTATTGCGTTTCCAGGCGATCTCCTTCTTTTGGGAATACGAACCAATCCTGGGCGCTTTTCGTCCAGTAGTGAAGGGTCGGCGATAGACCAGAGCAATCATCAAGCGTGCCGGCTTTTATGAAGACCATTCCGTTCAGCGTTGCAGCAGGGGTTTCGGTGATCACTGGCGAACCGCATTTGCCACAGAATTTCCGATAGACCGCCGCTCCACTAGCGCTCGTATCCTCATAGGTGGAGAGGTCCCCCGTCACCTCGAGTTGTTCGCGCTTGAGGAAGGCGACGACGGACAGCGCCGATCCCGCCTGTTTCTGGCAGTGTACGCAGTGACACGTAGCAACCATGACGGGAGGCCATTGAACGCTATAGCGGACAGCGCCACACAGGCATCCGCCGTGTCGGACGTTATCAGTGGCACTTGTGGCATCGTTGGACATTGTCGGTCTTTCGGATTGTCATCGAACGGCGCGCGTTGCGCCTGATCCTGAATGTTGGTTACGTTTTCAGGAGCGAAGACAATCCTTTTTCGCCCGTATCACAACCCTTGAAATAGTTAGGAATCCGGATGGGCCGACATCGCGTTTCCGGAACTGTTCGACGGTCATTTTAGATAGCTGATATCGCCGAAAGCTTACTCCATGGTCGGCAGAGCGATCGTGCACATTATTTCAAACCTGTTGAGGCGACAGTCATGGCCGAACCCTTTTTTGATCATCCCTATCTGACCGGCCACCATGCGCCCGTGCGCTTTGAAGCCGATGCGCCGGATCTGATTGTCGAAGGCAAAATTCCGGACGACCTTGCGGGGGTATTCTATCGCAACGGGCCCGAGACGCTCTACGCGCCGATTGAGGGTGACTATCACTGGTTCGATGGTGACGGGATGGTCTATATGTTCGACATCAGTGAAGGGCGCGTCTCAATGCGCAATCGCTGGGTCAAGACTGAAAAGTTCCTCATGGAAAGGGCCGCCGGCAAGCGGTTGTTCGGTTTGTTCGGCAATCCATTGACTGCGGACCCTTCAACGGCTGGCAAACGCTACAACACAGGGAACACAAACATCATCCTTCATGGCGGCCAGTTG
>JANLQV010000136.1:0-3804 GCA_031368025.1 Sphingomonadales bacterium
GACGATCCGACCAGCATTGGACGTGGCCTTTCCCGCCACGGCCGACCATTTGTGCGGATGATGAAGATCACCAGGATCTGCGTGGCCATCGATTCCATGAACCACGCCGTCTGAAATTGCGTGGCAGACACGCGGAACAGAAAGAGCAGGCCACCAAAAGTCAGGAAATCAAAAAGCGATGACAGCGCCCCCATAACGCCAGCAAAGCGGAGCAGTCCGTGCATGTCCCAGACCATGGGTTTGGAAAGCGCCTCGGCCCGCACGGTATCAAACGGAATTCCAATTTCCGAGACATCATAAAGCAGGTTGTTGAGCAGGATTTGGGTTGGCAGCATCGGCAGGAAGGGCAGAAACAGTGACGCGCCTGCCATCGAGAGCATGTTGCCGAAGTTGGAGCTCGCCCCCATGCGGATATATTTTAGAATATTGGCGAAGGTTCGGCGGCCTTCCTCCACCCCGTCCGCCACCACGGCTAGATCACTGTCGAGCAGGATCATGTCCGCCGCCGCCTGCGCAACGCCGGTTGCTCCGGACACCGAAATACCCACATCAGCGACTTTCAGCGCGGGGGCATCATTGATCCCGTCTCCCAGATAACCAACGATCTGCCCTCCGGCTTGCAGAAGCAGGATGATCCGCGATTTCTGATCCGGGGTCAGCCGCCCGTAAATATGGGTAGTGCGCACCTGAACCCGCAGCGCCGCGTTGCTCATCGCCGCCACCTGTGCCCCCGAAAGGATTTTGTCGGCATCAAGACCGACGCGTTTTGCAAGGCTTTGCACGACCACCGGATCATCACCCGAAAGGATTTTGAGCTGGACATGCGCTGCCGCCAGTCGTGCAATTGCATCTGGTGCAGATGCCTTTGGCGGATCGGCAAAGGTGCAAAGCCCCTCGAACACGAGCTTGGCCTCGTCCTCAGGCTTCACGTCATTCCGGCTGCGCGTCCAGGTGCGCGAGGCAATGGCGATGGTGCGGAGCCCTTTCTCGGCCATATCCGCCACCATCACCATAGCAGCGTCGCGTACTGCCTTGTGTGAAGTGCACAGCGCCAGCACAGCTTCGGGCGCGCCCTTGACGATCAGCAGCTTCCCTTCCGGGCCATCGGCAAGGACAGAACCTGTGCGCCGCGAGAAATCGAAACTGTTGCGCCCAAGGGCCCGCCAGCCCTTTGCGGAGTGCGGTGCAGCAGCAATCAGGGCGGCATCCAGCGCACCCCGATCCCCGGCAAGCGTCGCAGCAATCGCCCCCAGAGTTGCTGCACGCGGTTCCTCTTTTCCGCTGGGCGATACGCTTTGTGCAAGTGTGATTTCTGCTGAGGTAAGGGTGCCTGTCTTGTCGGTGCACAGCACTGTCATGGCACCCAAATCATGGATCGAGGCGAGACGCTTGATGATTACTTTCTTGCGGGAAAGCCGCATCGCGCCGCGTGACAGGGTGACGGTCGTGATCATCGGCAAAAGCTCGGGCGTCAGTCCCACTGCGAGCGCGACGCCAAACAACAGCGATTGCAGCACGGGCCTGCCAAAAAACATGTGCGTGGCAAACACCACCAACACCAGCGCAATGGTGGCCCGGGCGGTCATCAGTCCAAATGCGTGCAAATCGCGTTTGAAGGGCGAAACTTCATCGGCCTCGCCAAGAGCTGCGGCGGCCGCACCAAATACGGTATCGCGCCCGGTTCCGACGACCATCGCCACCGCCTCCCCGGTCTGGGCAACCGAACCCCGGAAGATTGCATTCCATGCTTCACCGGGCGTCCCTGCAAGGTTTTCTCCCGGGCGCTTCTCTACGGGATAGGGTTCACCGGTCAGCGACGCCTCATTCGCTGTAAAGGCACTTGCTTCGAGGATGATTGCATCCGCCGGGATAATATCGCCCGCCCGCACGCGGACAACGTCACCCGGCACCAACGTCTCAACCGCGACGCGGACATAGGTCCCGTCGCGCAAAACTTCAGCCGTAAGCGCAACAGATTTGCGCAGCACTTCTGATGCGCGGAGCGCATGCCCTTCCTGAACGGTGTCAAGTCCGATCGAAATCGTCAGGATGCCAACGATGATCATCCCGCCAATCGTGTCTCCTGTCACAACTGAAACGACGCCGGCGGCAAGCAGGATCAGGGAAAGCGGTTCCAGCAACCGGCTTGCCACGGCGCGGACTGGACCGACCCTGGTTTCTGCCGCATCCCGGTTTGGCCCATATTGACGGAGCTTGCTGGTCGCGCTGGTATGGCTCAACCCCTGATCTGTTGCGCCAAGTGCGCGGAACAGGGCTGCCTGCGTCTGTGTCCAGAAATGGTCCACGGCAAATTTCTCCCACAAGCAGTTTGGGGATTTTACCCAGACCATGCTGGCATTAACCGGCGGCTTTGCCCATTGTTCCGGTGACCCGAAATCACAGGTCGGAACAATTGCGTCGCTCGCGCTTTATCGCGACCATGAAAGGACTCATCGTGTTCGATCTCGATGGCGGTGTTGTCATGTTAACTGACTGACCTTGTTATTTGCCCCCGACTGACGAATTCATGCAGCGGCAACGGACGCAGCATTCCACTCCGCCACGGCAGCAGATCGGAAGTGTCGCATGGTATTTCGGGAGACGAGGTGACGCTGGATATTTAAGGTGTTGTAGATTGCTGAGTGGGTGGAAACGAAGCGCTGGGCGTGACCATGGGACTTGAACCTCTGCATTTTCCGCTCTCGTCGTCGGACGGGCAGGTGGGAATTCTCAACCCCATTGTTGTCTCGTAGTCGATCTGGTTTGTGGCGCTTCAGACAGGCCAGCTCTCGCAGCGCCGCGCGATACGAGGCCAGACCATCCGTAACGATTTCATCCGGAACATAGCCTTGGCTTTTCAGCAGTTTCCTGAGCAATTTCAGCGCGGCGGCCTTGTTCCTCCGCTTCTGGACGAGGACATCAAGGACTTCTCCCTCCATGTCGACGGCACGCCACAGGAACATCCGCACACCTTTGATGCGCGCGACCATTTCATCGAGATGCCAGACGCTGTCGGTACGCCCGCGCTTTCAGCGAATGTTGGCGGCGATTGCGGGACCGAACTTGTTGGCCCAGCAGCGAACGGTCTCGTAACTGACGTCGATCCCGCGTTCGGCTAGCAGATCTTCCACGTCCCGAAGGCTAGTGGTGAAACGGAAATAGAGCCAAACTGTCAGGCGGATCGTGTCCGGCGGAAAGCGATGACGCTTGTAAGAAATGGGTTTCATACTTGCTTCTCTATCCAACCAAGCGCCGGATTCGGAGATAAGTTAGCGTTTGCCTGACAGCACCCCGGCGACTGGGCCGACTTTTTCGTCGGAATCCGAAATTTCTTCTGTAGCGTCAGGTTCTTGCATATCGCCCCCCGCGTCGAACCTAGCAAATGCCGAAGATTCAACAAGGGCGAAGCCCGACGACAGCACGTGAAACTATCAGAACTCGATTGGCGAGTTCCCGAACGAGCGGACACCATGTTTTCGCGTAGGGTCGGGAACTTAGCGGGTTATTCTTTGGTGTTCGGCGAAGCGTCGTATTCCATGCCCAAGGTCGCAAGACGGGTCGCGCCGGGGCCATAACGACGACCCATTTCGGCAAAGGCCTCGTTGAGTTTCGCGACGGCCGGCTTGGCCCCACTTTGAATGACATACCGGCCGACCGCAGCCTCTGCGTCAGCCACAATTACCAGCCCGCGAAGCGAGCGTATTGCTGCGGGATCGGGGTGTGTTGTGACGACCTTGGTCCGATAGGTGCGGCCCCAGGCATCCGTCTGGAGCGCCAGCGACACTTCATCTATCCCGTTGTCGA
>JANLQV010000153.1:0-1691 GCA_031368025.1 Sphingomonadales bacterium
GGCTGCGGCCGAAACAGTCGGGACGCCAGCCGCGGTCAAGTCCGCTGCGGTTTACCTTCCGCTTCGTGAGCGATCCTTTGCCTTGGGCCTGGGCAATACAGCCCCCAATATCGGGGCCATTGTCACACCGCTGCTCATTCCGCCGTTTGCCATCGCTTTTGGCTGGAAGGCGGCCTTTGTCGTGACCGGCAGTCTGGGCTTCATATGGCTGGTCTTCTGGTTGTTATGCACCCGCTCGCTGGTTCCGGTCGATCAACCCACTGCTGAAACACCTGAAGCACTTGAAAAGCCGCGCGTTGATTTTCGCGCCCTTTTCTCAGACCGGCGAACCTGGGCCGTTATCGGCGCCAAGTTCCTGAGCGATCTGGTGTGGTTCTTTCTGTTGTTCTGGATCCCCGATTTCTTCGCGCGCGTATTTGATATGAAGCAAGGCACGCTCGGCCTTCCAGTAGCTGTCATCTACAGTTTTGCAGCGGTCGGGGCGCTGTCATCGGGCTTGCTGTTTCCGCGCCTCCTCTCGCGCGGCTGGACAGTCAACCGGGCGCGAAAGACGTCGATGCTCTTTTATGCCTGCATGATCCTGCCAATGCCGCTGGCACTTTATGCGCCCAACCCGTGGCTGGCTTCGGTGGTGATTGGCATTGCGCTGTTCGCACATCAGGGCTTTTCCACCAATGTCTTCGGGATGACGGCAGATGTGGTGCCGGTCGGGCGCGTGGCGACGGTGATCGGCGCGGGCGCGGTTGCAGGCAATCTATCCGGCGCGGGGATGATCGAATTTGCCGGGCTCAGCCTGTCAAACGGGCTTGGCTACTGGCCGATGTTCGCGATCTGCTCGAGCGCCTATCTGCTCGCGACCTTGTGGGTGCATGTGATGCTGCCCGACATCCAGCCTTATGGCGAAGGCTATTGACGCGAAAAAGGGGCCCGGACCATTTCGTCCGAGCCCCTTCCTCCAACCTTCGTGCGACCCCGAAGGATTTATTTTCCGCCAAAATTTACCTTGGCGGTCACCCCGAAATAGCGATCGGCTTCGCGCGGGATGAAATAGCGGAAGCTGCCACCGGGACCACCGCCGCCGATCGCCGCTGCAAAGCTCTGATCGAAAACATTCTTGACCTGAAAGGTCACGCGGAAGCGATCATTCGCATCAATGATGGACGCTTGCAGATCAAGTAAACCGTATCCCCCGATCGTGCCCGCCGCTCGATTTGCAGCCGATGCGTCGAAGAAGGACAATTGGCTGGACTGAAGAGAGCCCTGTCCGCCAAAAGCGAAATCGATCGCACCTCCGGTACGGATGCGGTAGTCGGCAGCAAGAGACCCCTTCCACTTTGGCGCGTAGGCAAGTTCCGTTCCTGATGGGATCACTGCCGCTGGGTTGCCACCCGGCGGAACGCGAAACTTGTCTACGTGGGCATCCGTATAGGCGACACCGCCAGAGATGCTGAGGTCGGTCATCGGACGCCAGATCAGATCAAGTTCGCCTCCCCTCGTGGAGACAACCCCTGCGTTTGTGAAACGGCTAACAGGTACTCCCGCAATGACATCCGGATTATTAGCCTGAAAGTTCTTGTACTTGGCATAATAGGCGGCAACATTTACCACCAATGTGCCTCCAAACAGTGTATTCTTGAGGCCAACTTCATAGGCATCAGCGCTTTCGGGAGCGATTTCGGCAGCTCCAGTTG
>JANLQV010000144.1:0-2433 GCA_031368025.1 Sphingomonadales bacterium
CTTCGCCAGCCCCTCGATCAGCCTGGACAGCCGCTTCTTCTTGTCCATCCGGAAAAAGAGCCCGTCGAGCCCGCGGAGCGACGTGTCGGCGGCCAGAAGGCTCAGCCGGTCTATGGCGGTGGGCGTGATCAGCGTTTCGGGCGCAACGTCCCTGGCGAACACGGCTTGTGCGGCGCCTTTGCTCTTGCCCTCATGGCCGAGCAGGAAGGAGGCCGCCGATTGCGGATCGAGATCCCAGAGCAGAGTCCGCCGCGATGACTGGATCGCCGATGACCAGGCAAGGTTGACGGCAAGCGTGGTCTTCCCGACCCCGCCTTTGAGCGAATAAACTGCAATGACTGCCATCCGCTGCTTCGCCACGCCCCGTTTATCCCTCTCCGTCAATGAGACGCGAGCGTTTCACTTTTGTGACAGGCGCGCAAGGCCCATAAGGAAGGTGTCGACATCCTTTGCCGACTGATCAGGTACCTCCTCCATCGGCACATGACCGATGCCGGGATAGACGATCAGCTTGGCCTGAGGCATCGCCTTTGCGAACCAACGCGCCGACGCGACCGGGATGAGCTTATCCTCAGCACCCCAGAGGATCAGAACGGGCATGGGGAGTTTGCCAAGCGCGGCAGGATCGGCGGGCACCCGCTTGGCGGTAAATCGCAAGGCCGTCGCGCGGCGATTGCCCGGATAGAGCAGCAATTCCCAATACCGGTCGATCATGCGGTCATTGATGATCGACTGGTTACTCAGCGACTGGTGAAGGCTTTTCTCGATCAAACTGCGCGGGGTAATGATCTCGGCAAGACGGTTGACCACCGGCATCTGCGCGATGCGGAACCCGATGGGGAGCGATTTCGATTTGTCCTCAGGCGCGCCGGCAGCGTCGACGAGAATCAGCGCGCTGAGCTTTTCTGGATGGGCCAGCGCATAATTCCAGGCGACACCGCCGCCCATCGAATTGCCCGCAAGCGCGAAATGGCTGACGCCAAGTTTCGCCAGAACGTGGTCAAGCGTGCCAACAAACGCAGCGGCGCTATAATCATTGGAGGGGTTGGGCCCGGTCAGGCCGTGGCCGATCTGGTCAAGGCTAATGATCCGGTATTTTGCGCGGAGCCGAGCGACCCATGGCTCCCAGGTTTGGAGCGACGCGTTCGAGCCGTGGAGCAGCACCAGCACAGGACCATCCGGCTTGCCCTCATCGCGCGCATGAATGAGCAGGCCACCGCCCACATCGATAAATTGCGAATTGCTGTTGGCGTATTTCGCTTGCAGGTCAGCGGGGTCCAGATCACGCTGCCAGGCCGCCGCAAGCAGGATCAAAAGCCCGATCACGATCACGGGCATTACCCATTTAAAGGCGAGCTTCATGCAGCACTCCTGCCAAGCGTGTACGCACAATACTCATGGCCTAAGGAGCCAGATATTCAGGCTTTTTGGCCGAAGGGCGGATCAATCGTGACCGAACACCCGACTGAAAACAGTGTCCACGTGTTTCAGGTGATACGCAAGATCGAATTTGTCTTCGATCTCGGTAGGGGTCAGGGCAGATGTGACATCTGCATCGGCCTTGAGCAGTTCGAGCAGCGACAGGGCGCCATCGGAATCCCAGACTTTCATCGCGTTGCGCTGGACGAGGCGGTAGGCGTCCTCGCGGCTCACTCCCGCTTGCGTCAGTGCCAGCAGGACGCGCTGTGAATGGACAAGGCCGCCCATCTTGTCCAAATTCTTCTTCATCCGTTCGGGATAGACCAGCAGCTTGTCGATGACGCCGGTCAGGCGGGCAAGCGCAAAGTCGAGCGTGATCGTCGCGTCGGGCCCGATATAGCGTTCGACGGACGAGTGGCTGATGTCGCGCTCGTGCCAAAGTGCCACATTTTCCATCGCGGGGAGCGCATAGGAGCGCACCATGCGGGCCAGCCCGGTGAGATTCTCTGTCAGCACCGGGTTGCGCTTGTGCGGCATCGCCGATGAGCCCTTCTGGCCCGGCGAGAAATATTCTTCCACTTCGAGCACTTCGGTGCGCTGGAGGTGGCGGATTTCGGTGGCCAGTCGCTCGATCGACGAAGCGATCACGGCGAGCGTTGCGAAATACATTGCGTGGCGGTCGCGCGGGATGATCTGGGTGGACACCGGCTCTATTTCGAGGCCGAGTTTGGCCGCGACATGGGCCTCCACCTGCGGATCGATATTGGCAAACGTGCCGACCGCGCCCGAGATCGCGCAGGTCGCAATATCCTTGCGCGCGGCAACCAGCCGCTCACGCCCGCGCGCGAATTCGGCATAGGCTTCGGCCATTTTCAGCCCGAAGGTGACGGGTTCGGCGTGGATCCCGTGGCTACGGCCGATGCACGGTGTCATCTTGTGTTCCGTCGCGCGGCGCTTGATCACCACGAGCAGATTGTCGAGATCGTCGAGCAAAATGTCCGTGGCGCGGGCAAG
>JANLQV010000271.1:0-5748 GCA_031368025.1 Sphingomonadales bacterium
TGCGCGTTACGCTCAACAGCGGCAAGACTCTGAAAGCGCCGCTGCTGCTCGCCTGCGAGGGCCGCAACTCCCCGACGCGCGAGGCAGCGGGTATCCGCATCGCCCAGTGGAAATATGATCACGCGGCGATGCGGATACCCGCTGCCTCGCGCGTCGGGGAGTTGCGGCCCTCGCAGGCGAGCAGCAGCGGCGCTTTCAGAGTCTTGCCGCTGTTGAGCGTAACGCGCACCCCCGCTTCATCGCGTTCAACGGCGGCCGCACGGTCAGGCACGTAGAGGGCGATCCCCGGGGCCTCAACCGCAGCCTCACGCAAAGCCTGCCGCAGCACCCGGTTCTCGATCATGATGCCCAAAGGTTCATCATCTTCCGCTGTGGTGAAATCGAGCGCGTCTTTTTGCAGGCCATCGCGCACTTCGATCCGGTGGATTGCGCAGCCATACGGCTCCAGCCGCCCGGCGACTCCCACCGTATCGAGCATCCGCCAGCTTGCACTCGCGATTGCGCTTGCCCGGCCGTCGAAACCGGCAGCGAGCGCCTTGGCGGGATCCATCGGGTCGACCACGGCTGAGGTCAGCCCATGTTTTTCGAGCGCAATGGCGAGTGTCAGCCCGACAAGGCCACCGCCCAATATGATGACGTCGCTTGAGTCCATGATTTGCCTCTAGCCCAAATGGCCCATGACTCAAGCATTTCAGGGGGACTCTTGACGGCGAGTCACCGCCCGGCGCATTAAGGGTTACAGGGAACAGAAAGCGCACGGAAACGGGAGGCGCATATGGCCAGTCGGGCGCAAACATGGCAGGATTCGGTAAAACGCGGTGCGATCCGCAGCGGCGCGATGCTGGGTGCGATAGCCCTGGGGTTCGGCGCGCTTGTCCTCACACTGCTTCTTGCCAGCTATCATCCGAGCGATCCCTCCCTGAACACTTCAGCCGGTGGCCCCGCGCATAATCTGATTGGCGCGCCCGGCGCCTGGATTTCCGATGGCCTGCTCTCGCTGATCGGCCCCGCAGCGGGGCTTTTCATCCCCCTTTTGATTGTGGCGGCAACACGACTTTGGCGTGGCGTGCCAGTCACAGGGTGGGCCCAGCGCGCGTTCAGGGCGTTCGGCGGGATTGCGCTGATCGATGTCGCGCTCGCGCTCTTCAAGGCAGATGCGATTGCGGGACTGCCGGGGGGGCTTGGCGGCGCGTTGGGCTATGCTGGCGCAGGAATTGTCGGCTGGACGACGGGCTTCATCCCCGATCCCGCCATGGCGCGCCTTGTGGGCCTTGGCATTGCGGCGCTGCTCGCTGTTTCGGGCATTGTTGTCTGGGCGATCAGCCTTGGGCTCGATGCGGATGAGCGGAGCTGGCTATTCCGCAGACGGGCACAGGACGGCGACTCTGACGATCAATTTTCGCCTCCCCCTGTCATCAAGATGCCCGAACCGCGTCCGGCTCCGCCACCGCGGAACGACGATCGCAAACCGATCATCAATCTTGGCGGTTCCAAACCTGCCCCGGCGCTCCCTCCCAAAAAGCCCGCCCAATCGGCGTTCGACCTCAAAGACCGCTATGTCTTGCCGTCGCTCGAACTGCTCAAAAAGGCGCCGCCCTCAACCGGGCCGCAGATCGACAAGGCCGGGCTGGAACGCAATGCGCGGCTGCTTGAATCGGTGCTCGACGATTTTCATGTGAAGGGTTCGATTGTCGAGGTCCGCCCCGGCCCGGTCGTGACAATGTACGAGCTTGAACCCGCTTCCGGGATCAAGGCGAGCCGCGTCGTGCAACTGGCCGATGATATTGCCCGTAACATGTCTGCGATGTCGGCGCGCGTCGCGACCATTCCGGGCCGCAGCGTGATCGGCATCGAATTGCCCAACGCCCGGCGCGAATCGGTTGTGTTCCACGAACTCGCCTCCAGCCAGGCGTTCGAGGATCAGACCGCCCAGCTTCCGATCATCCTTGGCAAGAATATTGCGGGCGACCCGGTGATCGCCGATCTGGCGCCGATGCCGCATTTGCTCGTCGCGGGGACGACCGGTTCGGGCAAGTCGGTTGGCCTCAACGCGATGATCCTGTCGCTCCTGTATCGCCTGACGCCTGACCAGTGCCGGATGATCATGATCGATCCCAAGATGCTCGAACTCAGCATCTATGATAATATTCCGCATCTGCTCTCGCCGGTGGTAACCGAGCCTGCCAAGGCGATCCGCGCGCTCAAATGGGCAGTTGAACAGATGGAGGATCGTTACCGGATGATGGCCTCGCTCGGTGTGCGCGGGCTTTCAAGCTTTAACGACAAGGTGAGACAGGCGCGTGCCAAGGGCCAGCAGCTCGGGCGCAAGGTTCAGACCGGATACGATGCCGAAACGGGCCAACCTGTCTATGAGGAAGAAAAGCTCGAATACGAACCGCTGCCGCAAATCGTGATCATCGTCGACGAACTTGCCGACCTGATGATGACGGCGGGCAAGGAGGTTGAATTCCTGATCCAGCGGCTGGCGCAAAAGGCGCGCGCGGCGGGCATCCACCTGATCATGGCAACACAGCGGCCCTCGGTCGATGTCATCACCGGCGTCATCAAGGCGAATCTGCCGACGCGGATCAGCTTCGCCGTGACCTCCAAAATCGATTCGCGCACGATCCTGGGCGAGCAGGGGGCCGAACAACTGCTTGGCAAGGGTGACATGCTTTATATGCCTGGCGGCAAACAGGTGGCACGCGTGCATGGGCCGTTCGTCTCGGATGACGAAGTCCGCGCGGTCGCCGATCACTGGCGAACGCAAGGCGTACCCGATTATGTCATGGCCGTCACCGAAGAGCCCGAAGATGGCGGCTGGACGATCGACGGCGCGCCGTCGGGCGAAGACAGCCCTGAAGACCAGCTTTTCCGGCGTGCGGTGCAAGTTGTCGCCGAAAGCCAAAAGGCGTCGACATCCTATGTCCAGCGACAATTGCGCGTGGGGTATAACAGCGCGGCCCGCCTGATTGAGCGGATGGAAAGCGAAGGGCTGGTCAGCCGCCCCGATCATGTCGGGCGGCGCGAAGTGCTGATCGATGCCGAGGGGCATGCGATCTGAATTCAGTTGCGGTTCAACTGTTGACAGGCACTTGGCCCTTCCCTCTGCCGGAGTATCGCATGTTTTTCCGACCCCTTGTCGTTGCCGCAGCATTTGTCATTATGCCCCCAGCCGCTGCGCAATCGAATGATCTTGCTTCGGTCTCGACCCATCTGAAAGCGGTCGCCACAATGACGGCCACGTTTGCACAGACCGATCGGGCGGGCAAAACACTGAATGGCGTGCTCACCCTCAAACGGCCGGGCAAGATCCGGTTCCAATATGAAAAGGGCGTTCCGATCCTGATCGTCGGAGACGGGAAAGCGCTGACCTTTATCGATTATTCGGTCAAACAGGTGCAGCGCTGGCCAATTGGAAACTCGCCGCTTGGTGTGCTGCTCGACCCCAACAAGGATCTCACGCGCTTTTCCAAAATCGTCTCTACCGGTGATCCCCGGCTCGTGCTGGTCGAAGCGCGCGATCCAAAGCGCCCCGAATTTGGCGTCATCACCCTTGCTTTTTCGCGTGAGGCTTCTGCACCCGCCGGATTGATGCTCCAGGGTTGGGTTACGCTGGACAGCCAGGGCAACCGCACCTCGATTCGACTTTCAAACCAGGCATTTAATGGGCCGGTGTCGGACGAAGCGTTCAGATGGCGCGACCCGCGACCAAATATAAAGGGTCGCTGAACGGGCCATTCATATTGGCGACAGGAAACCAATCTATAATCGGTCATGCAGTTACGGAAGTCGGTTTCGGGATTCCCCCCTGTTGCTCGAAACCAAGCAGATTACCGGAACTCGCCAGCGTGACGAACGCTCGGTTGACCCTCGCTCCATGCCCCCGGAGCGGGGGTCTTTCCGTTTTTGTTGGGGCCTCACCGGGCGCGGGCTTTCGCCCGCTTGGCTTCCTCGCAATAAGCTCAGGCGCGCGTTCGCGCTTGCGGGTCTGCGACCCGGAAGGCTAGAGCGGGCGGATGAAGATCGCCTCATGGAATATCAATTCGGTTCGCTTCCGCATCGACATTGTCGAACGCTTCCTCAGGGAGATGGCGCCGGACATTCTTTGTCTGCAGGAAACCAAGGCCGAAAACGCGATGTTCCCGCTCACGGCGCTCAAGGGATTTGGCTATCCCCACATCGTCATCAACGGGCAGAAAATGCATCACGGCGTGGCGATCCTCAGCAAGGTTCCCCTCGTCGAGGATCGCAGTCACGACTGGCAGGACAATGGCGAAGCGCGGCATATCGGGGTGCGGCTGCCGAACGGCGTGCTTCTCGAAAATGTCTATGTTCCCGCAGGCGGCGATATTCCCAACCGCGAACTCAATCCCAAATTTGGCCAGAAACTCGATTTCCTCGGGCGGATGATCGACTGGTCTTCCGCGCTTGCTGAGCCCGCGATCCTGACTGGCGATTTCAATATTGCTCCGCTCGAATCGGACGTGTGGAGCCACAAGCAATTGCTCGACGTCGTCAGCCATACACCCGTCGAAGTCGAGACGCTGGCGCGGCTCCAGGCGAGCCATGGCTGGATCGATCTCGGCCGTCATTTCGTTCCCGCGCCGGAGCGCCTTTACACCTGGTGGAGTTATCGCGCGAAGGACTGGGCCGCGTCGGATCGCGGGCGCAGGCTCGATCATATGTGGGCCTCTCCCGCGCTGGCCGAGAAGGCGATCAGCCATGAGGTGCATGAAGTCTGCCGCGATTGGGAAAAGCCTTCCGACCATATTCCGATCATCACCGAGTTCGCTTTTTGAACGATCCGCGCGCCACCGCCCGGGCTATTGACGCCTTGCGGCGTGGCTGGCCGGTCGCGATTGATGGCGTGGTGACAGTGCTGGCTATCGAAAGCGCCGATACCCCCCGACTGGCCGCATTCGATCCAGATGCCAAGGCTGACATCCTCATTTCCTCGACCCGCGCGGTCACGCTGAAACTCGCCAATCAGCGCGCAGCGGCAACGGCGGGAGAGCCGGTGATCGTCGCGCGAACCGCGTGGCTTGACCTTGCCGCAGCAATGGCGCTCGCCGATCCCGCGACCGATCTCGCCAATCCCCTCATGGGTCCGTTCAGCGCGATCGAGGTGAAGCATGTTGAATCTTCGGCAGCAGCACTTGAGCTGGCGCGCCATGCCGGGCTGCTTCCCGCCTTTTTCATCCGTGTTGGAACGCATGATCCGGCCGAGAATGTGTCGAGCGACGGGATCGCCGCATGGGATGCTCCTGAACGGCTCGCCATTGCTGCGCGCGCAAAATTGCCGGTCGCGGCGGCCGAGCATGCCGAACTGGTCGCCTTTCGTAGCCCCGAAGCGGCAGGTGAGCATGTCGCCCTTGTCATCGGCCAGCCCAATGGTGCGCCGCCGCTGGTTCGCCTCCACAGCGAATGCCTGACGGGCGATGTGCTGGGCAGCCTCAAATGCGATTGCGGGCCGCAGCTTGATGCTGCGCTGCGCCTGATTGCGGACAATGGCTGGGGCATATTGCTTTACATGCGGCAGGAGGGGCGTGGAATCGGCCTGATCAACAAGCTGCGTGCCTATCAGTTGCAGGACCAGGGTTTTGACACGGTTGATGCCAATCTGCGGCTGGGCTTTGCCGTAGACGCGCGCGATTTCGGAGTCGCGGCGCGTATGCTCCAGCTTTTGGGGCAGGACAGGATCCGCCTGCTGACCAACAACCCGGAAAAAGTGGCGGGGCTTGTGGC
>JANLQV010000149.1:0-5175 GCA_031368025.1 Sphingomonadales bacterium
GGCCGGCCTTGGCGCGGTCGACCTGGTGTTTGACCAAGCCAAAGCCTGCGGATGAATCAACGAATGCGGGGCAGAAAATTGGAACGTCATGCTCATAGGCGAGCTTGACGAGGCTGTTTTCCTTCTTGCCGTGAGCTGCGAGATATTTGCCCATTTCGCGTATGAAGGCGCGGCTTGAATAGGGCCGCGGCTCAAGGCTGTTGGCGATTTCGAGGATCGTGTGATCGCAATCCTGCAACTGTTCTTCGTCAATATAGGTGTCATAGATGCGATCGATATAAAGCGATCGCAGGGTATCGTCATCGGGCACGTCCAGCGCTTGATAGTGCTTATGGCCAAGGCCTTCGAAGAAATCCATGTCAACAATCGTCGCGCCTGTCGCGACGATGCCGTCGATCATATTGTTGCGCAGCAGCTCAGCATAAAGGTCCATGCAACCGCCAGCACTGGTCGATCCTGCGATCACGAGGAAGATCGAGCAATCCTTGTCCGCAAGCATCTGGTTGTAGATGCCTGTGGCGCGACCGAGATCACGGCTGGTGAAGCTCATCTTGCCCATTGCGTCGATGATCGGTCGCGCGTCGAAACTCCGGATGTCGATGTGTTCGACCGTTGTGGAGAGGAGTTCGGCCTTGCGCTGGGCGTTGTTCTGGGGGGTAGTCATTTCTGTGTCTCCATAAGCCTGTCGTGCCCCTGCAAAGACAGGAGTGCGGGTTGCAACAAACCACGCTGCCTTGCGACACGCATCGTTTGACCGTGCTCCTGCCTTCGCGGGCGAACAGTGATCTATTGATAAGGGCGGTTACAGCTTAACGACGTTCGACGGAAGCGCCTCTCGCTCATCCTCGATATAGAGTGAGGCCATCGGCTCATCGGTCACGATATGTGTGTCACCATTGCCGAAACCGTTAAAGCCGGTGCGCATCGCACAGCCATAGGCACCGAGCATCCCGACTTCGATATAGTCGCCCGCCTTGATGTCGGCGGGCAACAGGAACGGCCCTGCCATATGATCGGCATCGTCACAGGTTGGCCCGTAGAAGCTGAACGGCGTATCGCGGACATCAGACTCCGGCTCACGAAGCAATCGCACCGGAAAGCGCCAGCCGATATGGGCCGCGTCGTAGAGCGCGCCATAGGCGCCGTCATTGATGTAAAGCTCATCCCCGCGGCGCTTTTCGACGCGCACGATCAGTGAGGAATATTCAGCACTGAGCGCGCGCCCCGGCTCGCACCAGAGTTCTGCCGAATAGCTGATCGGAAGATCTTCGAACGAACGATGGATTGCGGCGAAATAATTTTCGAGCGCGGGCGGCTCCATTCCCGGGTAAACGCTCGGAAAGCCGCCACCGACATCGACGACATCGACGGTCACGGCAGATTCGACGATTGCGGCGCGGACGCGCTCCATCGCCTCAGTATAGGCGCGCGGTGTCATCGCCTGGCTGCCGACATGAAAGCAGATGCCCAGTGCATCGGCAATCTGGCGCGTCTCGATCAGGAGCTGCTTCATTTCGAACGGCTCAGCCCCGAACTTGGAGGCAAGGCTCAGCTTCGAATGTTCCGATGACACCCGGATACGGACACACAAAGTCAGATCGATCGCGGCTTTGGTCGCGCGAACGATTTTTTCCAACTCATCAAGCGTGTCGAGCGAGAAGATGCGGACACCATGTTCGAAATAGGCTTCGGCAATTGCTTCTTCGGCCTTGACCGGATGCATGAAACAAAGCGTCGCCTCGGGCGCATGCGCATGAACCAGTCGCACCTCGTTCAGCGATGCAACGTCGAAATGGGTAATGCCGCTTTCCCATAGCAACCGGATCAGATCCGGCGAGGGGTTCGATTTCACCGCATAGAGCGACTTGCCCGGAAACTTCTCGGCAAAGAAGCGGGCAGCACGCTGAGCGGCATGCGGACGGATGAGCGTGACCGGCTGAACCGGACGTAATTTGGCGATTTCGATGCCGCTAACGGCCTCAATGGGGGCAGTAGCTAACCCCAGCGCGCGATGGTGCGTGTGCAATTCAAGGGACCTCCAAAGGTGTTCAGTTCGGTTCAAGGCTGCCTTACGGTTATTGGAAGTCCCCTTGGGGCAGCGGCAGGCGATATATGAATTGCTGACCCCCTTGTAAAGTATAACCGCATCCGCAATTGCAGCAGTATGAACCACGCCGATCCAGCGTTCAGAAAGCCCTGTTTTCAGGGCGTTTTGCGAGCCCATGAAAAAATATCGGCGATCCTTCCACCCACACCGCTGAAGCGTTGCGAGATCGCCGGGCGCACGATCTGGTGCAAAGCCGAATCACTTCAGCCCATTGGCGCGTTCAAGCTGCGTGGGGCCTGGCACCGGTTGACCGAACTGTCTGATAGGGAACGCAAGGCAGGCGTGGTCGCATTTTCGAGCGGAAATCACGCACAGGGGGTTGCCTGGGCGGCGGCGCGCCTGGGGATGGCGGCGACCATTTTGATTCCCCGAGATGCACCAAAACTGAAGATTGATGCGACACGGTCTCTTGGCGCGGAAATCATTCTCTTTGACCGAATGACTGAAGATCGTGCCGCAATAGCGGCGCGTATTGCGGCGGAGCGGGGAGCGGTGCTGGTCCCGAGCTATGATGATCCGTGGATCATCGAAGGGCAGGGGAGCGCAGGGTTGGAAGCGCTCGATCAATTAGGAGAAGAGCCTGACCTCGTGATCACACCCTGCGGAGGTGGCGGATTGGCGTCCGGCCTTGCATTGGCCCTGCCGAACACCGGTATCGTGATCGTGGAACCTGAAGGCTGGGATGATATGACCCGATCGCTCCAGGCAGGGCATATCGTTCCGGTCGGCCCAAATCCGCCTGCAACCGCTTGTGACGCTTTGATGACGCTTAGGGTTTCGCCAATGACCCTTGGCGTGCTGCGAGAACGGAGCGCGAATGGCGTTGTCGTTTCAGAAACAGAAATCGCAAATGCGATGCGCTATGCCCATGATAAGCTTGATCTGATTCTTGAACCCGGTGGTGCAGTTGGTCTGGCCGCTTTGCTGTCAGGCCGGGTAGCACCTACCGAGCGGACTTTGGTCATTCTTTCGGGCGGCAACGTCGAACCCACCCTGTTTGCCGCCATGACGGAGGCTTGAGTCGCGAAATGCTCTCCAAATCGACGTTTGATGCCATGCTCTCGATAACGATGCTCGTGATCGCTGCGCTCGTCTGGGGCGGCATTGTGTTGCTGAGGCGCGGCGCTGATCGCAGACGCGGAATATTGATGCTGGTTGCCGCCGCTGTTCTGCTTGGCAATGTCCTGCTCTGGACCGTCCCGGCCTGAGACTTAGCGGTCGGGCAAGTTATCCAACGTCAAACGGATATCACGAAGCGTGCGAAGCGTTGTTTCGAGATCGGTTTGCGGAATTTCGGCAACCAGAAGCTCAAATTCCGGCGCGATTGACTCAATTTTTTCGGTTTGCGCAGTTCGGCCCGCGTCAGTGACCTCAACATTGGCAGTCGAATCTCGACTTCCTGCAGGCGCAACCGAGACAAATCCTAGCGCTTCCAGCGTCGCGATCTTGTCGGCTGTATAGGACTCGTCCTCTTGGAACGCCCATGCAATGCCGCCAATAGTGTCAGGACCGTGATGGTTTCTGATGAAGTAGTTGAGGATGCCGAAATGCCCAGCGCCCATCGGATCGGAATCCTCACGCTCGAGCCGGGTGCGGGTGAGATGCTCGATGATGGCAATCTCGGTGAACAATCCAAGCAAAGTGTCCGAAAGATCGTTCATGAGTTGCCCCTAGCGAATGGTCGAATTCGGGTCGAGACGCATGTCGAGATATTTGTCGACAGAAGACATGAGCTCGGCCTGTTCATTCTCGAAGAAATGATTGGCATTTCGGATTTCATCGTGATGAATCGTGATGTGCTTTTGCGTCCGGAGTTTGTCGACAAGCTTTTGCACGGCGCCCGATGTAACCACTTCATCGCCGGTTCCCTGAATGATGATTCCCGAAGATGGGCAGGGCGCGAGGAACGTGAAATCATACATGTTTGCAGGCGGGGCGATCGAAATGAAGCCCTTGATTTCGGGGCGCCGCATCAACAATTGCATGCCGATCAGGGCCCCGAAGCTGTGTCCTGCGATCCAGGTTGTTTGGGCTTCGGGATGAATCGATTGCACCCAATCGAGCGCGGAGGCCGCATCGGAGAGTTCGCCGACGCCGTTATCGAATGTCCCCTGGGATTTTCCGACGCCCCTGAAATTGAACCTCAGGGTCGCGAATCCACGGCGAACGAACGTCTGATAGAGTGACTGGACGATGCGGTTGTTCATTGTTCCGCCGCCGTGGGGGTGGGGATGAAGAATCATCGCAACAGGCGCGCGAGGTCGCGGGCCAGGGTTGAAACGTCCTTCAAGCCGGCCTTCTGGGCCGGGGAAAATCACTTCGGGCATGAATCACTCGCAGACTTTGTTCGAATGGCGCACAGAACGGGCTGTGCGAATGGGCTCGCGCCTATATAGGAAGGCGCACCCGTTTCGCAATCATTCCGAGCCAAGCAATTGAACGAACGACTCTACCTGGATCATGCGGCGACGACTCCCGTGCTTGCTGCGGCGCGCGATTCGGTGCGCGAGGCGTTCGCCAGCTGGGCCAATCCATCGTCTCCGCACGCCGAAGGGAGAGCGGCCCGTGCCGCTCTGGAAGATGCGCGGGAACGCATCAAGGTGGCGCTTGGCTGGGAATATGAGCTTGTCTTCACAAGCGGCGCAAGCGAGGCGCTGGCCACAGCGCTTGTGCGATCGACAGGCGACGCATGCATCGTTTCGGCTGTCGAGCACGACGCGGTTCATCGTTCCGCACCCGATGCCTATTTCCTGCCGGTTGGGACAGACGGTCTGGTGGCACGCGACGCGCTTTACGGTCGTTTGGCGGCGCTGGGGGCGAAACGCCCTCTGGTCGCGATCCAGCACGTCAATAACGAAATTGGCGTCATCCAGCCGCTCGAGGAATTGGGGCGCGTCGTGCGCGATGCGGGCGGAATATTGCTGGCAGATTGTGCACAGTCTGCGGGAAAGATCGCCTTGCCAGATGCTGACATCATAGCGGTCTCGGCTCACAAAATGGGCGGCCCGCCGGGAATTGGCGCGCTCCTCATCCGCGACCTCGGGCTCATCGAAGCGTCCGGAGGACAG
>JANLQV010000288.1:0-14070 GCA_031368025.1 Sphingomonadales bacterium
ACGTCACCACGATCATCATCGACCAGAAAATAAGGCTCAGGACGCCATAGATGTGCGCTTGATCCACCAGCAACTTGTGATGGCCCGTGAAGGTTTCGCGAAATGCATAGATCGGACTGGTGCCGATGTCGCCGAATACAATACCAATGGCTCCGACAACCATTTTGGTGAGCGGCCCGCCGGCGTGATGGCCAAGCGTTTCTTCCTGCGAGTCGTCTGATGCGACAGGGTCACTCATTACTCGCGAACTCCCGGAAATGCGAAGCGCATGAACCCTGCCCTGCCCCTATGCGCAAAGGGTGGCGCGCCGTAGCATAGCGGATACAGCGCGGCAATGTAGCGGAATGATCAGGTATGATCGATCAGGGCAATTGCCCGATTTCCGCCAGTCGCTTTTCAAGATCGGCCTTCCACGGCGCATCCTTCGGCGCGCGTGCCAGCAATCCCCGCCACACTTCGCCTGCCTCATCCAGCTTGCCCGCCTGAGCAAGGCCCAGCCCCAGAAAGAAAGGCGGACCGGGATGATTGGGAGAAATCCTGGCTGCCTTCTCAAAGGCAAATTGCGCGGCCGGCGATATCTGTCCCCCGCCGTGGACGACCAGCGCATTGCCCAGCCCAACCCAGATGTCGGGATTGAGCGGCGCCTTGTGGGTCGCTTCGGTGAGCAGCGAAATCGCCGCACGCGGGCGCCCCGCCTGAATCAGCGCATCGGCAAGGCCCAGCCACTGGCCTTCGGCATTCATGCTGCTGGCGAAGGTCTTGCGGAGATCAGCAGGTACTTCGCCGGTTTCGTTGGCTTCGGCGGATTCGACTGGATGCCCGGCAAGATCGGGGCTGCCCTGCCAAGCATAGCCTGCAAGCGCCAGAAGCAAGGCAGCCACTGCCAGTTCAAGTGCACTCCGATCAATCTTGCCGAACCGCCACAGGCCGAGCCCGGTCGCGGATGCGCACAGGACGAACAACAGCCATCCCATCAGCTCGGTTTCCTTCGCCGGAATCGGCCACGGGCTAGGACAACACCAAGGATGACGAACAGCAATGGAGTCGCCCACAAGGCAAATCCCGCGCCGGTTAGCGGCGGCTTGTATGTCACCCAACTCCCGTAACGCGAGACCAGCCAGCTTCGCACCGCTTCGGGCTGTTCGCCCGCCGCAATCCGCTGGCGGATCATGGCGCGCATGTCTCCAGCCATGTCGGCATCGGAGTCAGCGATCGACTGGCCCTGACAAACCAGGCAGCGGATCGATTCCATCAGCGCCTTGGCTGTTTTCTCCTTGGCCGGATCGGAAAGCTGGGTGTTGGCAAGTTCGGCAGAAGGCATCATCGAATCTGCCAAGGCTACATTGACAGGCACCATCAGCGCGAGGAGGAGCGCCAACCGCTTCATTTCGCTGCCTCGAGCGCGCTCAGTATCTCAGGGATGTCATCCGTACGGATATCGCCGATATGCTGGTGCCGGATGATGCCCTTCCCGTCGATCACGAAGGTCTCCGGCACGCCCGAAGAGCCCAGCGAAATCTGCACTTTGCCGACCGTATCCGATCCGATCCGTCCATAAGGATTGCCGTTTCGTTCGAGGAAGCGCGCAACGTCTTCAGGCCGATCGCGGATGGCAATGGCGTCTATGGATACGCCCATCGAACGCAATTGCATGAGCACCGGCGCTTCGGCGATGCAGGGGATGCACCAGCTTGCAAAGACATTGAGCAGCCGCGGTTGGCCGCCCACGAAACTTGCGCTGGTCAAGCCCGGTTGCCCGTCATGTGCAGGTGCCAGCGCAAATTGCGGGAGCGGCTTGCCGATCATTTTCGATACGATGACATGGTCGGACGGCTTGACCAGCCCGTAAGCCACTACGCCAAAGAAAATCGTGAAAAGCGCAAGAGGAAGCCACAACCAAAGACGTTTCATCCAGACTCCCTCCCCCTGCGCGACATATTTTCCCGGCGGAAACGCCCGACCAACGCCAGGAATCCACCAAAGGCGATCATTGCACCGCCAAGCCAGATGAACGTCACGAATGGCTTCCACCACATCCTCAACTGCCAGCGGCCCGAAGGCTCCTGCTTGCCGAGGACAAGATAGAGCTGCCCGTCGAGCAGCGTATCGATGGCGGCTTCATTGGTCTCGGTGGGAGGGTTGGAGAACATCCGCGATTGCGGCTTGAGGATTAGAGGCTCGCGCGCCCCCCGCCGTGCCTCCAGAGTCGCCTCGAGCGCTGTCCAGTTCGGGCCTGCAACCGGCTCGAGCCTGGCAAGCGTGACCTGATAGGGGCCAACTGCGCGGGTTTCACCGACATTGACCGCCACCAGTGTCTCCTTGATGAATCCGGTTTCGCTCGCCATGCCGGCAAGGCTGACAGCCACGCCAAGGTGTGCGATGACCATGCCCCAGGTGAAGAGCGGCGTGCGGCGCAGGTTGCGGCCCCAGAGCGGCGCAACGCTGCCAATGGCAATGCCGCCCGCCAGCATCAGCCCGAGGAACGGCAAGATACCGATATCCGGTGAGATCAGGACCAGAACGAGCAGCGTCACGGCAATCACAAGCACGGGTATGGCAAGACGTTGCACCAGCAGTTTCAGCCTGTCACGACGCCAGCGCATCAACGGTCCCGAGATCATCACCAGCACAAGGAAGAGCGTGATCGGTCCGGCGGTCGCGTTGAAATAGGGCGGCCCGACAGACAGCTTCTCCCCCGTCACCGCCTCAACAGCCAATGGATAGAGCGTGCCGACGAAAACAATCCCGAGAATGGCTGAAAACAGGAGATTGTTTACGACCAATGCACCTTCGCGGCTGACCAGATCGAACTGATTGCCCTCGCGCACCGTACCGATGCGCAGCGCAAAAAGCGCCATTGCGCCGCCAATATAGATGACAAGCAACGCCAGCAGGAAACTGCCGCGAGTGGGGTCGACCGCGAAACTGTGCACACTGGTCAGAATTCCGGACCGCACGAGGAAAGTGCCGATCATCGACATCGAGAAGGCGACCACGGCCAGCATCACCGTCCAGGCGCGCAAACCGTCCCGGGTCGCCAATACCGTCACGGAATGGAGCAAGGCCGTCGTCGCGAGCCACGGCATTAGCGAGGCATTTTCCACCGGATCCCAGAACCACCAGCCGCCCCAGCCCAATTCATAATAGGCCCAATAGCTGCCCGCGGTGATCCCCAGGGTCAGGAATATCCACGCGCCCAGCACCCAGGGCCGCATCGCGCGGGCAAAGGCCGGGCCAACATCGCGCGTCACGAGCGCGCCGACGGCGAAACTGAATGCCACCGACATGCCAACATAGCCGAAATAGAGCGTCGGCGGATGGAAGGCGAGCCCGGGATCCTGCAACAGGGGGTTAAGTCCCTGCCCGTCCGCCGCCGCAGGCGTCAGGCGCGTGAATGGATTCGAGGAAAGGAGCAGGAAGACGTAGAAACCAATACTGAGCGCAGCCTGCGCAGCAAGAGTTGCAATCAGCGTGGCGGGGTTGAGGCTGCGCTCAAACAACGCGACTGCCGCCCCGGCGACCCCCAGGATCGTCACCCAAAGGAGCATCGAACCTTCGTGATTTCCCCAGGTCCCGGCAAATTTATAAAGCCACGGCTTGGCCGAGTGACTGTTCGCGACAACCAGCGCAACCGACATGTCGGAGCGCAGGAAGACCCAGATGAGGCTGAAAAAGGATAAAGTGACGAGAATGCCCTGCGCGACGGCGATAGCGCGCAGGCTCGAAAGCCGTTCATCACGACCCTTGGCAACGGCGACCCAGCCGAGCGAGAACTGAAGCAAGGCGAGCGTCGCCGCGATCCACAACAACCCCAATCCGGCTTCGGCAATCATCTCGCGAGTGTCTCGGTCTTGTGTTCGGCGCCAGCCATTTGCGGAGGTTTGTAATTCTCGTCATGTTTGGCGAGAATGTTGGTCGCGACGAAAAGGCCGTCTGCGCCCAGTTTGCCTTCCGCGACGACGCCTGATTTTTCCCTGAACAGATCAGGGACGATCCCCTTGAACCGCACCGGCGTCTTGAACGTCCCGTCTTCGACAACGAAACGGATTGTCAGGCCGTCTGCTTCACGGATGATCGATTTGTCGACCACCATACCGCCAAGCCGGATTGCGGCATCAGCCGCGGGCCGCGATTTCGCGATGTCGGCAGGGGAATAGAAATAGGCAGCACGGTCACGCAAAGCGGAAGCGGCAAGCAACCCCGCGCCGATGACCGTCACGAGCGCCGCGAGGGCAAGTGTCAGGCGTTGATGCTTCGGCTTCACAGGTCATTCGCCTTTTTTTCGGCGCGGCGCATCGCCAGATAGCTCAGCACAGATATAGCCACCGTTCCAAGACCGGTCAGGCTATAGGCCGCAATGATGAATGGCCACGGATTCATGCCGAGGCGAGCCTGCGCATCCGGGCTTCGACCTTGGCTTCGGCCAGATTGGCACGCATCCGCATCAGCACGATGGCGCCGAAAAGCAGCGAAAAACCCAAGGTCGTCAGCCCCAGCGGCCAGAGAAGTTCAGGCGCAATGGTGGATCCGCCCAGCGTGATGCTTGGCCCCTGATGAAGCGATTTCCACCACACCACTGACCGGTCGATGATCGGTATGTTTACCGCGCCGATAATCCCGAAAATGGCCGTCACGCGGCTGACCGAAGTCCGTTCGTCGCTCGCATTGGCCAGCGCGATATAGCCGAAATAAAGGAAGAGGAGGACGAGCATGGACGTCATGCGCCCATCCCATTCCCACCAGGTTCCCCAGGCAGGACGGCCCCAGAGCGATCCCGTGACCAGACAAAGCGCGGTGAACAGGGCACCCGGCACGGCAATGGCGCGTCCGGCGATCCCGGCGAGCGGGTGCCTCCAGACGAGCTGAACAATACTGGCGACGGCAATACCGCTCCACCCGGCCATGCCAAGCCAGGCGCACGGCACATGAACATACATCATCCGGACACTCTCCCCCTGAAGAAAGTCAGGCGGGGTCAGGAACAAGCCTGCATAGGCACCGCCCAGCGTTAGCAAGGCACCCAACCAGCCAAGAACGGGCGTGAGCGGACGGGCTAACTGCAGGAATCGGGCGGGGTTGGCAAAGGCATGCATTGCGGCCACCCTCTAGCGGATGAAATCGCCTGCGCAAAGAGCGGGTTAACCGCCCCGGCCGATCAGCCTTTGCGCCATTGCGTCGGCAACCGTTGCTGGATTTTTTCCTGTGGCCGCGCTGCCATCCCAAACGGCATTCAACCGATCGGGAATCGCTGCAATCTTGGCGTCGACCACCGTGCGATCCCCGCTTCCCAGATATTCAACCGCCACGTTAATGATGCCGCCAGCATTGATCACATAATCGGGCGCATAAAGGATGCCACGCGCTTGCAGGCGATCTCCGTCCGCCGGCGTTGCAAGCTGGTTGTTGGCCCCGCCTGCGACAATCAAAACCTTGAGATCGGCAATACTTTGCTCGGTCAGTATCGCCCCGAGCGCACATGGGCTGAAAACATCCGCTTCAACTCTCATGATGTCGCTCGCCGCGACCACCTCGGCACCAAGTTCAGCAGCAAGCGCATTCGCGTGATCGCCGTTCTTGTCAGCCAGGGTCAACTTGGCACCCGCAGCGGCTGCACGACGCGCCAACCCTCCGCCAACGCTCCCTACGCCCTGGATCGCCAGATGAACGTCGGACAGATCGTCCCTGCCCAACGCCCGCTTGACCGCCGCTTTGACGCCGAGAAACACGCCTGTCGCGGTTGACGGGCCCGGATCGCCGCCAGCGCCGCCCTGTTTGGGCGGGAGCCCAGAGACGAAGCGCGTGCCTTTGGAAATCGCGATCATGTCTTCCGCGCTCATCCCCACATCCTGCGCCGTCACATAGCGCCCTCCGAGTCTCTCAACCGCGCGCGCGAAAGCCGCAATCATCGCAGGCGTCTTTGTGCCCGCTGAATCCGACAGGATGACGGCCTTGCCCCCGCCCATCGCCAGACCTGCCATCGCATTCTTGTAGCTCATCCCCCGGGAAAGCCGCAGCGCGTCAACAATGCTCGCTTCGCGATCGCCATAGTGCCAGAAACGCGTGCCACCGCCAGCCGGGCCGAGATGAGTGGAATGGATGGCAATGATCGCGGTCAACCCCGACGCGGCGTCGCGGACCAGATGCAATGTTTCATGATCGTCAAAATCGGGAAGGTCCCAGGGGGCAGTCATCTAGCGACTCCATTGCGCGTTCGATAGTTACTAAAACACGCAATAATATTCCAAATGCGATTTCTCAAGAGGAAATGGGGCGACCGACGGGATCCGAACCCGCGACCTCCGGTACCACAAACCGGCGCTCTAACCAACTGAGCTACGATCGCCACAGCAGCATTGCAGCCGCACAATATTTCAGGAATGCGCCCTTAGGAGCGCGGCATGGCGGGCGTCAAGCGCCATCAACCGAGCTTGCGGCGGTTGCCCGCCCTTAGGACCGTGCTAAACTGGCTCAAATCAGGAGAAAATGGTGGATCGGCGATTTTTGTCCGGAATACTCGGCCTGCTTTTGCTTTCGGGATGTTTGGGCAGCGTGGTCAAAACCGTTGTGACGGCCCCCATCAAGGCAGCCGGCGCGGTGGTTGACGCCACAACGACAAGCCGGGCCGAAGCCGATCGCAATCGCGGTCGCGAAATCCGCGAGGCAGAGGAGCGTGACGCGAAGGAGCGAAAGCGTCAGGAGAAGGAAGCGCGCAAACAGGCCCGGCGCGAAGGCCTCTCGTTCAGCGAATCGCGAGACCCGGTCGACGGGACTCCATATAGGGGCGTTTGTAGCCCGGAACGGGAGCTGCGATCGCCTTGTGTCGCGCGAGATGCGGGTCGATTTCCTGGTCGAACGTGATGCCGATGCGTTTTGCGGTTGACCAGACGACCTTGCCGCGCACTTCTCCAATATTTTTGAGTATCGCCGTGACGCCAAGCCCTTTTTCGCGCGGCGCTGTGATGTCGACCATCATTCCGCCTGCGGAAATATTCCGGACCCGGACAGAATATTGTCGGGGAGAATCGTCAAAGGTCAAATCTGCAGACAGGAACAGGCTGTCGCGCGCCTTTTCCCGCTGCGATTCCGGCGTATCCTGATCATGATCTTCGGTCGGGTGAGTTTCTGGCAGGTCCATGCCTGCAGGCGTTAGCCACAAAGAGTTGGAAAAACGTAAACGCTGCCGTCCGACCGCCGTTATTCGTCGCGCGAAATTTTCTCGTTGCGCTCATGCCGTTCCTGCGCTTCGACCGTCATCGTCGCAATCGGCCGGGCTTCGAGACGGGCGAGCGAGATTGGCTCTCCGGTCACTTCACAATAGCCATATTCGCCATCTTCGATCCGACGCAGTGCTGCATCGATCTTGGCGATCAGCTTTCGCTGCCGGTCACGCGTACGAAGTTCGAGAGACCAGTCAGTCTCGCTCGATGCCCGATCAGTAACGTCTGGCTCACGCAGCGATTCATTCTGCAGCGTAACAAGCGTATCATGCGACTCGCGAAGGATGTCTTCTTTCCAGTCGGTCAGCTTTTTCCGGAAATAGGCAAGCTGCGCAGAATTCATGAATGGTTCTGCGTCGCCCGGTCGGTAATTTCGGCCTGATTGACCGTCTTCCGATGAGCCGTCTGATCGATCTTCGCTCGGTTCGTTGAGTGCGGTCGTCATGCTACGCCTTAATCCTCTTACATTCCGGACGACATTGAAAGTCGACAGCCCCGCGGCCAATGAAGCGCGCCTATAGTGGGGCCGAATGCGCCGCACAAGCCATCCAGATGTGCCTTTCAATTTGATGGTATTGGCGGATCGACTGATACCCGAAATTTGCGACCCAGCGATGCAATCCGCCAACGCTCGACATTCGTCGGAATTGGCATCGCGGTTACGGCTCGATCAGATTCCATTTACAGCTCTCGATCAAACAGCCCCCAAATGAGACATTAACCATATTGTTTTGGGCAAGCTCTTGGTGAATCAATCCTAAATCGTGATAATGAAGGTTAATCAGGTTGCAGGGATTTCAGAAGTTCTGCACGTCTGCGGCTAATAGTTTCAGGTGATCGTTCCCCGGATGCACTGCGGATACGATCGGGTTGGTAAGATGGGAAAAACGATATGTCCGTCAGGATGGCTCTCGCAAAACTTTGTGCTTGTGCATGCGGCGGTGCTGTCATTGGCGGTGGCGCGATGCACGCGACCAGCGCGCAGCCCAAGACGCATTACGCAACATCCCACCAGGCCAAGAAACCGGCGCGTCAGCGCCTTGCATATCGTGCGCCGCAACGCCGGATCGTCAAGCGCATCAAGCGGGTGACAACAACCACGACACAAATGGCCTGTGCACCGGCAACGGTCTCCTTTGCGAGCCAGGGCGCTCCAATCCCCTACCCGCCTGACGGGCCGATGGTTTCGAGCGGCGGGGGCGGCATTCCTGTCGTCATCGGCGGATCGGGCGGTTTCGGAGGCGGCTTTGGCGGCGGGTTCTTCGTCGGCGGTTTTGGCGGCGGCAGCGGAGGCGGCGGCAGCATTGTCGTATCCTCCACCTCGAGCGGCGGGTCGACATCTTCGGGCGGTTCAGGCGGATCTTCGAGTTCCACATCTTCCGGCGGTTCCGGCGGGTCTTCGACCTCGACCGGCGGCGTTTCCAGCACATCGGGCGGCGTGAGCAGCACCTCTTCTACGGGCGGATCTTCCACGTCCACCGGCGGGTCTTCGACATCCACGGGAGGATCTTCCACCTCGACCGGTGGCTCATCGACATCCACGTCTACGGGTGGATCGAGTTCGAGCACATCCACGGGCGGCTCCAGTTCGAGCACGTCTTCGGGCAATGTGAGTTCAACTTCCAGTTCATCGAGCTTTGGCGGCACGTCGAGTTCGACCTCAACGTCGAGTTCGACATCCTCGTCGACGTCGAGTTCTACATCGAGTTCGAGCTCATCAAACGGATCAACATCAACATCGAGCGGCGGCACCGAAGTCCCAGCCCCACCGATGGTCCTGCTGTTTGGCGCTGGTGCCTCGGCGCTCATCGCCCGGCGAAGGCTGGCGAAGGCCAAAAAGGCCAACTAGTTTCCCAAGCGCTTGGTCGCGCTCAAGAGGAAGCCCCCGGAGATGTATTTCCGGGGGCTTTTCTTATTTTAGAGCGGGATGCCAGAAATACGAGCCAGTTCCGCCACCCTGAACGTGTTTCAGGGTCCATGCCTCGTTCAGCGCGATGGTCGGCAATGAGGCATGGATGCTGAAACAAGTTCAGCATGACGTTGATGCAGATATTCGGCACGATGCTCTAACAATGCCTTGTAAACCAAGGCTCCTATGGATTCAGATCGAGATAGAGCAACCAGAACTTGGCAACATCCGCACGCGCACCGTTCACAGCACCAAAATACTTCCGGGCCTCTTCCTTCTGGCCTGACCGGGTCAAGGCGATGCCGAGCCGGGTGTTGACCTGATCTGCGTCGATGCTGCCCTTTTGCAGCGCCATCTTGTAATATTGAGCAGCCTTGGCATCTTCGCCATAGCCAAGAAAGGCATCGCCGGCGCCCGCCGCAGGCTTGCCCGTTGCGCCCGGAGCGTTCGCCTGTTTTTCGCTGGTGGCAATCGAGGCGCGATCTGCTGCAATCTTGCCGGACGCCAGATTCAACATCTCGTTCACCGCGCGGCTTGATTTGCTGACCACGCCGGTTGCAAAGCCTTCCTCAATGGTCGATTTTGCTTCGCCGGGAAGGGCTCGCTCGGTTGCAAGCGATGCATATTCGAAAAAGTCGCGTTCGCCAGCAAGTGACTTTGTCAGCCGCATCAGGCGGAACAGGTCAAGCGTGAGTTGCCCGTCCGGCCGTGCGCCGTCGCGATATGTCACCAATGCACTGCGCCAGTTTTCGGGCGTGGGATAAGCCCTGACTTGTGCGCCCGTCCATTTTGCGACCTCGCTATTCAGCTTGGCCTTATAGGCAACCGATGCTGCACGCGCATACCAGCTTTCCGGCGCCTTCTGCCCAGCCGCGTTTGACTCTGCAACGGCACGATCAACAAATGTCAGCCCCTGTGGCACCTGGCTCAGCTTGAAATAGGCCTCGGCGAGACGCAGGAGCCGATCAACGCTCTTTGATCCGAGCCGGTCGGCTTCGGTCAGTTTGGCGATCGCGTCGGGATAGTCGCCCACCTCATAGGCCATATTGCCCGATACAAAGTTCAGCTCAGCCGCGTTTGTCGCCAGCTTCGAATTGCTGGCAATCATCATGTTGACTGCCTTGCGTCCGGCCACGGGATCCTTGGTCAGCTTGAAAACGTCATAGGAAATGGCTCCGACATAAAACTTCTCGTCTGGTTGCGTTGCAATGGCGTCAGCAGCAGCAAGCTTTGCCGCAGCGTCAGCCGCGTTCCCTGCCTTGACCGCCACTTGAGCGGCGGTGATGGCAACGCGGAATTCCTTGCTCAGTTGCGGCGCATATTGCTCGGGAGCCTTGGCTTCCTTTTTCGCAAATGCAGGCGTCGCGACGCCTGTCGCGATCATGCCCCAGGCCAGCGCGATGCTGAGCGAGGCCCTTGAAACCAGTTTCATACAGTCATCCTCCTGATAGCGGGCGCCCTGGCCCCAAGACTCTATTCGCCTCTTTGTGCATCGCTAGTCCCACAGGCGCGCACGCACAAGACGGCAACGAACGTCCGGGCTATCGGGCGTCTCGCCTGAACGCTGATTGAACCATGCGGATCTCTCCTGGGGGCTGGCAATTCACGTGGCCAGAGGCTAGGATGCCCAACAGCTAACCTCTTCTGAAAGTAACACCTTGAGCAACGACGAGACAGTCCTCGCCGACCCGTCGGATATCACCCCGATCAACATCGTTGACGAGATGAAGTCGAGCTATCTCGACTATGCCATGTCCGTCATCGTTTCACGCGCGCTGCCCGACGTGCGCGACGGGCTGAAGCCGGTCCATCGCCGGATTCTATGGTCTGCGCATGAAAGCGGTTATGTCTGGAACAAGGCCTATCGCAAGTGCGCGCGCATCGTTGGCGACACGATGGGCAAATATCATCCGCACGGCAATCAGGCGATCTATGATGCGCTCGCGCGCCTGACCCAGGATTGGGCGATGCGGCTGCCGCTGATCGACGGCCAAGGCAATTTCGGCTCAATGGACCCCGATCCGCCCGCTGCCGAACGCTACACCGAAGCGCGGCTGGCCAAGGTTGCCGAGTCCCTGCTGGCCGATATCGACAAGGACACGGTCAACTTCCAGCCAAATTACGACGGGTCGGAGCGCGAGCCGCAGGTTCTGCCGGCGCGCTTCCCGAACCTGCTCGTCAACGGCGCGGGCGGCATTGCCGTTGGCATGGCGACTAACATTCCACCGCATAATCTCGGCGAAGTCGTCAATGCCGCGCTGGCCTATATCGAAAACAGCGCGGTCACGGCCGAGGAATTGATGGAGATCGTGCCCGCGCCCGATTTCCCGACAGGGGCCCTGATTCTCGGGCTGCACGGCTCGCGCCTGGCCTATACCACCGGCAAGGGCTCAATCGTCATGCGCTGCCGTCATGAGATCGAGGAAGGACGCGGTGACAGGCGCAGTATCGTCCTGACCGAAATTCCGTATCAACAGGGCAAAAACGCGCTGGTCGAACGAATTGCCGAAGCCGCCAAGGAAAAGCGGATTGAAGGCATTTCAGACATTCGTGACGAATCGAACCGGTTCGGCGTGCGCATCGTTATCGACCTGAAGCGCGATGCCTCACCCGAAGTCGTGCTGAACCAGTTGTGGCGGCATACGCCTGCGCAATCCAACTTCCCGGCCAACATGCTGGCAATCCGCGGCGGGCGCCCCGAAGTGCTGACCCTGCGCGACATGATCGAAGCCTTTGTGAAGTTCCGCGAGGAAGTCATCACACGACGTTCCAAGTTCGAACTCGCCAAGGCCCGCGATCGTGCGCATGTCTTGCTGGGCCTCGTCATCGCTGTCACCAACCTTGACGAAGTCGTCCGCATCATCCGCGGATCATCCAGTCCCGCCGAAGCGCGCGAAAAGCTGGGGACGCGCGATTGGCCCGTGGCAGAAATCGCTCCTTACATCGCGCTCGTAGAAGCGGTCGAAGATCATGACGCGGTGGGCGGAAGCACCTATCGGCTGTCGGACATCCAGGTCCGCGCCATTCTCGACCTGCGGCTCCATCGCCTGACCGCGCTGGGCCGGGACGAGATCGGCAAAGAGCTGAAAGAACTGTCTGACAGTATTGCCTATCTGCTCGATATTCTCGCCGATCGGACGAAACTCTATGACGTCATGCGCGAAGAACTGGTTGCGGTGCGCGATGAATTCGCAACCCCGCGCCGGTCGGAAATCACAGCCGCGTTCGACGGCGTCGACGATGAAGACCTGATCGAACGCGAAGAGATGGTCGTGACGGTCACGATGGACGGATACATCAAACGCACGACACTCGAAACCTTCCGCGCACAGAAACGCGGCGGCAAGGGTCGCGCCGCGATGGCGACCAAGGACGAAGATGTCGTCACCGAACTTTTCGTGACATCAACGCACACCCCGGTCCTGTTCTTCTCAACTGCTGGCAAGGTTTACCGCATGAAGGTCTGGCGCCTGCCCGAAGGCGGCCCAAACACACGCGGACGGCCGATGATCAACCTGCTGCCGCTGGCGGCTGGGGAGACGATCTCGACCGTGCTGCCGCTTCCCGAGGATGAGGCGGAATGGGCCAAGCTCCATGTCATGTTCGCAACGGCCAAGGGCGGCGTGCGCCGCAACTCGATGGACCAGTTCACCAGCATCCAGACCAACGGCAAGATCGCGATGCGTTTCGAGGAAGGCAGCGAGGATCGCCTGATCGGCGTGGCCCTGCTGACTGAAGAAGACGATGTCCTGCTTGCGACGCGCAGCGGCAAGGCCATCCGGTTCATGGGAACCGACGTCCGCGCATTCCAGTCGCGGGCCTCGACAGGCGTGCGCGGCATGACGCTGAAAGGCGATGACGAGGTGATCTCGCTCTCGATTCTCCACCGATCGGGCGCAACACAGGAAGAGCGCGAAGCCTATCTTCGGGCAGCGCCCTGGAAGGAAAATGAAAACGCACCGGCGCTTCCGCCCGAACGGATGGCCGAAATGGCCGAGCGCGAGCAGTTCATCCTCACGGTCTGTGCCAATGGCTATGGCAAGCGATCTTCTGCCTATGAATATCGCAGGACCAATCGCGGTGGCCAGGGCATCACCAACATCGACAATATTGGTCGCAACGGCCTTGTCGTGGCGAGCTTCCCCGCGACCGACGTGCAGCAGCTTATGCTCGTCACCGATCAGGCCAAGATGATCCGCATGGCGATTGGCGGCATGCGCGTGATCGGCAGAAACTCCGCCGGCGTGCGCCTGTTCAACGTGGCGGACAACGAACATGTGGTGAGCGCTGCGCTAATCGAGGAAGCAGACGACGATGCGGATGAGGGCGTCATTGAAACAGCCCCGGATGCAACCGACGCGCCAAGCCCACCAGAAGAGTGACCGCCAACGCCTTCAAGATCCTGACCGCCGAGCAATGGGCGCAGTTCGAGGCGGACGGCGTTTTCCACGGCGCGCCGATCGATTTGGCGGACGGCTATATCCACCTCTCGACCGCCGATCAGTTGCAGGGGACACTCGATAAGCATTTTGCCGGGCAAGCCGGGCTGGTGATTCCTGAAATCAATCTCGGCGCACTTGGCGACACTATTCGCTGGGAAGTTTCACGCGGAGGCGCGCTGTTTCCGCATGTTTATGGGGTGTTGCCGATGAGTGCGGTGGTTCGGGTTGTCTTACAATGACCGAGATGTTGTGGTTTCAAGTTAGTCTGCTTTTAGGTGGAGCCAAGTTAAGACGGGCATGCTCATCGGCGCAACTATGCTCGCGGCATAACAGAATAAATCATCCGTTCAGCATTCCAACTGTCGTCCGCAAGATTGGATTTCATTTGTGTGTCGAATGATTGAAATGAGACGTCCCCGCTGCAAACGGGGTCCGTGGAAACCTTCTGCCTCCGCCGGATAAGTTTATCCAATGATTGCCAAAACGCCCACGCAGCCAATCG
>JANLQV010000313.1:0-8849 GCA_031368025.1 Sphingomonadales bacterium
CGGCTTGTGGCGGAAGCCGATGCCCTGACCGCCAGCACGGCGATCGAACTGGCTGAAAGCGTGCGTGCTGATAGCGCAGCACGGCGCGAAACGGCGCAGAGTGCTGGAGCCGCCGCGCGCGCAACTCTCGCTGCGCTGGAGCGCGAGGCCCAGGCGTTGATCAAGGCGGTGGAGGGGCGTTCCGGTTCCCATCGGGCGCTCGATCAGGTCCGCGCCGGAGTTGGTTATGAACGGGCACTTGCCGCAGCGCTTGGCGACGATCTGGAAGCTGAAATTGGCAAGGATGGCGAACGAGGTTGGGCGGGTTCGGCAATGCTCGACAGTGACCCTGCCCTGCCCCCTGGCGCTGAATCCCTTTCGAACCATGTTCAGGCGCCCGTGGAGATGACGCGACGGCTCTCCCAGATCGCTGTGGTTGTTGCTGATACCGGGCAGGCACTGGCTGTCGGCCAACGGCTCGTCACGCACGACGGACGGTTGCGGCGCTGGGATGGCTATGCTTCCTCCGGCGATGGCGCAGCGGCTGCGGAACGACTCCAGCGGATCAACCGGCTCGCCGAAATCGAAACGGCGATCGCCCCGGCTCGAGCGGAAATGGACGCAGCACAGACTGCGCTCGACGTTGCACTGTCCACAGCGGATGCCGCACGATCCAGAGCGGAGGGCTGCCGCAGCGATCTCGCCCGGGCAGAAGCGGCCCAACGCGCAGCGCAACGTGACGAGGATCAGGCCGTAACCGCGCTCGAACGATTTGCTTCCCGGCAGTCAGAATTTGCCGAACGCCTGGCACGTGTTGAAACCGAACTTGGCGAAGGACTCAGCGATCGCAAGGCTGCGGAGGCAGCGCGGGCGGCCCTACCAGACGGAGTTGCGACGGGCCAATTGGTCGCACGATTGCAGGCTGCGAGCGAAAACGCGCGGGCCGCAGTCGCACAGATCAAGGCCGAAAGCGCCAACCTGGACCGATCGATTGCAACCAATCGCGAGCGGAGACAGGCAGCGCAGGCCGAATCGCGCGGCTGGAAAACGCGCGCCGGAGAAGCCGCCACGCGGATTGCCGAAATGGAAAGGCGCGCCAAGGCGGCCGAGGCCGAAGCCCTCACTCTGGTCGACGCCCCGGCACAGATGGCAGGCAGGATTGCCACGCTTGAGGAGGAAAGCGCCCGACACGCCATCATGGCGGAGGATGCTGCTGCGGCCGAACGTGCCGGCGAAGCCGAACTTCGCGGCCATGAAGCCAAATCCGCCGAACTCAGCGAGGCACTGGCTTCCGCGCGCGAGATGCGCGCTGGCGCCGTTGCGCGCGCCGAAAATCAGGAACTTCGCCGAATCGAGATGGGCAGGGTTTCGGGCGAACGGTTTGAATGCCCGCCGCCGCTTTTGCCTGAAAAGGCCGGGTTCGAAGCCGATATCGTGGGCGATGCGGGGGATGAATCAACCCGCCACGAACGGCTGGCTGCGGATCGCGAGCGACTGGGGCCGGTCAATCTGGTCGCCGAATCCGAGCTGGCTGAAATTGAGGGTGCGCGCGCCACTTCGCTTGCCGAGCGGGACGAACTGGCCGAAGCGATCAGTCGGTTGCGCGGTTCGATCGGCAGCCTCAATCGTGAAGGACGGACGCGGCTGCTTTCCGCTTTCGAAGCCGTCAACAGCCATTTCCAGAGGCTCTTCATGACGCTTTTCAGCGGCGGGCAGGCCCATCTGGCGCTGATCGATAGCGACGATCCGTTGGAGGCAGGGCTGGAGATTTTCGCCCAACCGCCTGGCAAGAAATTGCAATCACTGACTTTGCTTTCGGGCGGAGAGCAGGCACTGACGGCGATCGCACTGATTTTTGCGCTGTTCCTGACCAATCCCGCGCCGATCTGCGTTCTCGACGAGGTCGATGCGCCGCTGGACGATGCCAATATCGAGCGATTTTGCGACTTGCTCGACGCGATGACCCGCGAGACCGATACACGCTACCTGATTGTCACTCACAACGCCGTGACAATGAGCCGGATGCACCGGCTGTTCGGCGTAACGATGATCGAACAGGGTGTGAGCCGGCTTGTGTCGGTCGATCTCGGCGGAGCAGCGGAATTACTCGCCGCGGAATGAGCATCCGGGTCATTGCACAGGGAGAGGCGAGTTGAGGGATATCGTAGGAAAAACCGCATTCGTTACTGGGGCGGCATCGGGGATAGGACTTGGAATTGCAACCGCGCTTGCCCAAGCGGGTGTCAAGGTCATGCTCTGCGACATTGAAGAGGCCGCGCTTGCGGCGACGCTCGAAACGCTTCGGGCAACCAATGCCGATGTCGAAGGCGTTAAGGCCGACGTATCGCTCAAGGCCGAATTGCAGGCCGCTGCCGATGCCACTGTCGCACGGTTCGGCCGGGTCGATATCCTCGTCAACAATGCTGGTGTTGGCGGCGGCAGTGACTATCGCCAATGGACCGATGCTAGTTGGGATTGGACAATCGGCGTGAACCTCATGTCGGTTATCTGGGGTATTGAAATCTTTGGGCCTTTGATCGAGGCCCATGGCGAGGGCGGCCAGATCGTTTCGACCGCTTCGGTGGCGGGTTTGGTCGCCGCTGCAAATCCTGCCTATAATGTGACAAAATTTGGCGTGGTCGCGCTGTCCGAAGGACTGCGCGGATCTCTTGCGCTTCGCAATATCGGCGTCTCGGTTCTATGCCCCGGCTGGGTCCGTACCCAGATTATGGACTCTTCACGCAATCTTCCTTCGCGGTTCGAGGCGGGCGTTGAGGGCTTTCCTGAAGAAGGGCCTGTTGGAGAATTTTCCAAATTGGCAAGCACAGCCGTCGCCTCTGGTATCGACCCATTGTATGTCGGTGAGCTGGTTCGTGAGGGTATCGAGAATGATTGGCCCTATATCTTTACTGACACCGAATTCGAGCCGGCCGTGGCAGAGAGGTTCGCTGCGATCACCGAAGGATTTGATCGCATTCGGCATCGTGTGCCCCGGCGATAACAAGCCATTTTCAAACTTTTCGGTGCGTCTTTTACCCGCGAGACAATATGGTCGCGCACATTTTCCGACGAAGAGAAAAGCCCAGCCGCTCATAGAGTGCGATCGCGCTGGCATTGCTTGAATAGCTGTGGAGAAAGGCCGTTTCACCACGCGCGAGAATCCTTTCGGTAACCACGCTCATCAAGCCGCCTGCATAGCCGCATCCACGGTAATCGGGATGCGTGCAGACCCCGCTCACTTCGGTAAAACCTTCGAGTTTCATGCGCTCGCCCGCCATCGCGACCAAGCGTCCGTCGCGCTTCACGCCGATGAAATCACCGAGCCGGTGTGTCAGCGCGAAGAATGGACCCGGCTGGGTGAGCAGCGCAAGCTCCCGCATCTGTAATGCATCGGAATCACCAAGCGGGACAATGTCGATGCTGGCGACGATCGGATGCAAACGCGTTGCAACCATCTGGTGAAGCGGCGCTGTCCTCACGATGGAAGTGCCGGGTGGCGGCGACATCTCGTCAAGCTCGACGGTCCAGAGTTCCCCATCTTCGGGCACGAGCGCAGCCAGCTGTTCGCTTGACAAGGCAGAGAAATCTGCAGCTCCGCCGAACGGGCCATAGTCCGGATCAAGACGGCGGGCATGTGCATTCCCAAGGGCAAGACCCGACCAGCCCATTCTGAGTGCGTTCCAAACAGGTCGTTCGAGCAGATGTGGTTCAGTCACTTCGGCTTCCCTGCTTATCAATGTCGCGGACATTGGTAACGATAGCGATGCACTGGAAATTACAACATGCAAAGCGCTTGATCAAATCTGGATGGCTTCACCCGGGCGAGTGACGCGGCTATAGGCCGCCGCGCATGACCGAGCGCTTTTCCTTCACCATCGCCGCAACCGACGGCAAGGCGCGCACCGGCACGATCCGGATGCAGCGCGGAGAAATTCGCACACCGGCCTTTATGCCCGTTGGCACCGCAGCCACCGTCAAAGGCATGAAACCTGCCGATGTCCGCGCGTTGGGGGCCGATATCATCCTTGGCAATACCTACCACCTGATGCTTCGGCCGGGGGCCGAACGGATGGAGAAACTGGGCGGGCTTCACCACTTCATGCAATGGCAGCACCCGATTCTGACCGATAGCGGCGGGTATCAGGTGATGAGCCTCGCGTCCCTGCGCAAGATTACAGAGGAGGGCGTGACGTTTGCATCGCACCTTGATGGATCGCGACACATGCTTTCTCCCGAACGCTCGATGGAAATCCAGCGGCTGCTCGGATCGGACATCGTCATGGCGTTCGATGAGTGCCCCGCGGCCGACGTCTCGCGCGACGCGGCGGCAAAGTCTATGGAGCTTTCGATGCGCTGGGCGCGCCGGTCGCACGATGCGTTCAATGCAAGCGGAGAGTATGCCGGGCGCGCCGCATTGTTCGGCATCCAGCAGGGTTCGCTCGACCAAGATTTGCGGCTACGCTCGGCGCAGGCGCTGACTGAGATCGGGTTCGATGGCCACGCTATCGGCGGGCTCGCGGTAGGCGAAGGGCAGGAGGCGATGTTCGGCTGCCTCGACTATGCGCCACAGCAACTGCCCGCAGAAAAGCCCCGTTACCTGATGGGCGTAGGCAAGCCGGACGACATTGTCGGCGCGGTCGAACGCGGGATCGACATGTTCGATTGCGTGCTGCCGACGCGAAGCGGCCGCAACGGGCAGGCCTTCACCTGGGACGGGCCGCTCAACATCCGCAACGCCAAATTCGCCGAGGACATGACCCCGCTCGATCCGGAATCGCCCACGGCGGCATGGAGCAAGGCCTATCTCCACCACCTCGTCAAATCCGGCGAAATGCTCGGGGCAATGCTGATGACCGAGCATAATCTGTGGTTCTACCAGCAATTGATGGCCGCTTTGCGGGCGGCGATTGCGGCGCGCGAACTTGCACCCTTTGCCAGCGGCTTCCGCGCGCGGTATTGTCGCTGAATGTCTAATACAATTTACCAGGTCGCGACCTGGCTCATCCCCTTGGTCATCGCCATTGTCTTTCATGAAGTTGCGCACGGCTGGGTGGCGCGATTCTTTGGCGATCCGACTGCAGGGCGGCTCGGGCGGCTCAGCCTCAATCCGATCCGCCACGTTGATCCGATTGGCACAATCATAGTCCCGTTGGGGCTCGCGATCGCCGGTGTGCCGATCTTCGGCTGGGCAAAACCGGTGCCCATCGACAAGCGCAGGCTGCGCAATCCGCGCCTGCACATGATGCTGGTGGCGCTCGCAGGGCCGGGGATGAATTTGCTGCTGGCGGCGCTGACCTTCCTGGTACTTGGCGGCCTGACTGCCGGATTTGGCCAAAATCCGAGTGGTGCGATCCTTTTTTTCGATGCCAATCTGGTCAACTTCGCGATCATCAACGTCATGCTCGCGGTTTTCAACCTGTTGCCGCTACCGCCGTTCGATGGCGGGCATGTGGTGGAAGGCCTGTTGCCGCCGTCGCTGGGCGCCCGGTACGCGCGGCTGGCGCGTTACGGCTTTCCGATCATGATCCTCCTGCTCGTCGTCCTGCCGACCGTATCGCCGGGCACGAATATCGTGCCGCGGCTGATCGGCCCACCGGTCAACTGGATCCTGGGGATGGGCGAACAGTTCCTCTCGCATTTTGGCTGACATGCTCAACGGCTGGATCATTCTCGACAAGCCGCTGGGGCTTGGCTCAACGGCTGGCGTGAGCGCGGTCAAGCGGGCGTTGCGCGAAGGCGGTTATCCCAAGGTGAAGGTCGGTCATGGTGGGACACTTGATCCGCTCGCGACGGGGGTGTTGCCGATTGCGGTGGGCGAGGCAACCAAGCTCGCAGGGCGGATGCTCGATAGCGACAAGATCTATGATTTCACGATTGCGTTCGGGACGGAGACCGACTCGCTCGATCTTGAAGGCAAGGTGATTGCGACGTCGGATGTGCGGCCCACTTTGGCAGCGATCGAAGCAATCCTGCCGCGCTTTACCGGGCAGATCGAACAAGTGCCGCCAGCCTTTTCGGCACTGAAGGTTGACGGGAAGCGCGCCTATGATCTGGCCCGTGTTGGGGAGGAGTTTGTGCTGGCAAAGCGGGCTGTGACGATCCACACCCTCACCAATCGTCGCGCTGATGCAAACGCAATCACGCTCACCGCTCGTGTTTCAAAAGGCACCTATATCCGCAGCCTTGCCCGCGACATAGCGCATGCGCTGGGCACGGTCGGCCATGTCGCCATGCTCCGGCGCACCAAGGCCGGGCCGTTCACTCTGGAGCAGGCGATTTCGCTGGACAAACTGAACGAATACGCTAAGGCCCGCGCCCTTGAAGACGTGACTTTGCCGATAAGGACAGCGCTGGACGACATCCCGGCACTCGCCCTTACCCCGGAACAGGCAAGGCTGCTCCACAATGGGCAGGTCTTGACCGGGATTGCCGCACAAGGCGGCCTCCATCTTGCTCTGGACGGTGAAATACCGCTCGCGCTGGTTGAGGTTCTGGACGGAAACGTCCGCACTGTGCGGCGATTTAACCTTTGAATCCGGATGTCGAAGGAAACACTATGACGATTACTGCCGAGCGCAAGCAAGTGCTCATCAAGGAAAACGCCCGCCACGAAGGCGATACCGGTTCCCCCGAAGTCCAGGTCTCGATCCTCACCGAGCGCATCGTCAACCTCACCGAGCATTTCAAGATCCACGCCAAAGACAATCATTCGCGTCGCGGTCTCCTGATGCTCGTCAACACCCGCCGTTCGCTCCTCGATTATCTCAAGAAGATCAATCACGACCGTTATGCGGCACTCATTTCGAAGCTTGGTCTTCGCAAATAACACCAGACGGCCTCCGATGACGGGGGCCGTTTTGTTATCCGGCAATCACAATTCGGTGTTTGACCGGAGCGGCGGACGAACCGTCCGCGCATAGAAGGAAGCCAGTGTGCATAGGGCCGCTGGTTTGAAGGAAATCAAATGTTCAATACGAAAACTGTAACACTCGAGTGGGGCGGACAAACCCTGACACTCGAAACGGGCAAGGTTGCCCGCCAGGCTGACGGCGCGGTCATCGCGACGCTCGGCGAAACTGTCGTCCTTTGCGCGGTCACCGCTGCAAAGAAGGTGAAAGAAGGGCAGGACTTCTTCCCGCTCACCGTCAACTACCAGGAAAAATATTTCTCGTCGGGACGCATTCCCGGCGGCTTTTTCAAGCGCGAGCGCGGAGCGACCGAAAAGGAAACGCTGATTTCGCGTTTGATCGATCGTCCGCTGCGTCCGCTTTTCCCGGAAGGCTTCTACAACGAAATCAACTGCATCGCGCAGGTTCTGTCCTACGATGGCGAGAATGAGCCCGACATCCTTGCGATGATCGCGGCATCGGCGGCGATGACACTGTCGGGCGTGCCCTTCATGGGTCCGATCGGCGGGGCGCGTGTCGGCTATGTCGACGGCGAATATATCCTGAACCCGACCGACGAACAGGTTGCCGAAGGCCAGCTCGATCTGGTTGTTGCTGCGACTTACGACGCGGTGATGATGGTTGAATCCGAAGCCAAGGAGCTTTCGGAAGAAATCATGCTCGGTGCCGTCCAGTTCGCGCACAAGGCGTGCAAAGAGGTGGTCAAGCAAATCGTCAAATTGGCCGAGCAGGCCGCCAAGGAGCCTTGGGCGATGGCCGAACAGGCCGATCTCTCGGCTGCCAAGGACAAGCTCAAGAAGTTGATCGGCAAGGATATTGCCGCTGCTTACAAGCTGACTGACAAGTCCGCCCGTTCCAATGCGCTCAACGAAGCGCGTGCCAAGGCCAAGGACGCGTTCTCGGACGCCACTCCGCAGGACCAGATGGCTGCCAATAAGCTCGTCAAGAAGCTCGAAGCTGAAATCGTTCGTGGTGCCATCCTCAAGGACGGAACCCGCATCGACGGCCGCACCACCACGCAGATCCGTCCGATCGTGGCGGAAACGCACTTCCTGCCCCGCGCGCACGGCTCCGCCCTGTTCACACGCGGCGAAACCCAGACCATTGCTTCGTGCACCTTGGGCACCAAGGAATCAGAGCAGATGATCGACGGGCTGACCGGCCTGCGTTACGAGCATTTCATGCTGCATTATAACTTCCCGCCCTATTCGGTCGGTGAAGTCGGCCGCTTCGGCGCGCCGAGCCGTCGCGATATCGGTCATGGCAAGCTCGCCTGGCGCGCTCTGCATGCAGTTCTGCCGACCAAGGACGAATTCCCCTACACGATCCGGCTGACCTCGGACATCACTGAGTCCAACGGCTCATCGTCGATGGCGTCGGTTTGCGGCGGCTCACTGGCGTTAATGGATGCAGGGGTTCCGATCACGCGCGCCGTCTCCGGCATTGCCATGGGCCTCATCCTTGAAGGCAAGGACTTTGCGGTTCTTTCCGACATTCTTGGCGACGAGGATCACCTTGGCGACATGGATTTCAAGGTTGCGGGCACGTCCGAAGGCATCACCACGATGCAGATGGACATCAAGATCGCCGGGATCACTGAAGAAATCATGCGCGTTGCCCTGACCCAGGCCAAGGAAGGCCGCACGCATATCCTCGCTGAAATGGCCAAGGCACTCGATCACACCCGTGAAGAGCTGTCTGCGCACGCGCCGCGTATCGAAACGATGCAGATCGACAAGTCGAAAATCCGTGACATTATCGGCACGGGCGGCAAGGTCATCCGCGAGATCGTGGCAACAACCGGCGCCAAGGTCGATATCGACGATGAAGGCCTGATCAAGATCAGCTCGTCTGACCTGACCCAGATCGAAGCTGCGCGTAAGTGGATTTCGGGTATCGTCGAAGAAGCCGAAGTCGGCAAAGTCTATGATGGCAAGGTCGTCAATCTCGTTGATTTCGGCG
>JANLQV010000337.1:0-9827 GCA_031368025.1 Sphingomonadales bacterium
CGATGATGACGCCCTTGCCTGCGGCCAGCCCGTCCGCCTTGATGACGACAGGCAGGCCGAAGCGCGACAAGTCCGCCAGCGCTGCTCCCTTGTCATCATGGCGCGCATAGGCCGCTGTCGGGATATTGGCGCGGGTGCAAAGCTCCTTGGTGAAGCCTTTCGACCCCTCCAGTTGGGCAGCAGCCGCACCCGGCCCGAATACTGGAACACCGGCCTCCCGCAGCGAATCCCCAAGCCCATCAACCAAAGGTCCTTCTGGCCCGACCACGACCAGCCCGATGTCATGCCCTGCACAAAAGCTGGTAACGGCCGCGTGATCGGCAATGTTGAGATCGACCAACTCTGCCTCTTCACCAATGCCGGGGTTGCCCGGTGCGGCGTAGAGTGTATCGCACAAGGACGACTGCGCGAGTTTCCACGCCAGCGCATGTTCGCGCCCGCCGCTGCCGATCAAAAGGATATTCATGGCCGAAGATCTGCCCCCGCTGGATGAGATGCGCCTCCTAGCCGAGGAACGGCAGGGCGACAATTCGGGTGTGCTCTCGGTCAGTGAAATTTCGGCGGCGTTGAAACGCCATGTCGAGCAGGGTTTCAGCCATGTCCGCATCCGGGGCGAGATTTCGGGTTTCAAACGGGCGGCGTCAGGGCACCTTTATCTTTCGCTCAAAGATGAGAATGCCCGGATCGACGGAGTAATGTGGAAAGGTGGCGCCGGAAGACTGGCATTCGTGCCGCAAGACGGTGTCGAGGTCATCGCGACGGGCAAACTCACAACCTATCCCGGCCGTTCCAATTATCAGATCGTCATCGAGACAATGGAAGTGGCTGGCGAAGGCGCGCTGCTGGCCTTGCTCGATAAGCTTAAGGCGAAACTCCAGGCCGAAGGGCTGTTCGACGCTGCCAAAAAGCGCCCGCTGCCCTTTCTTCCGCGCACGATCGGGGTCGTCACTTCGCCAACTGGTGCCGTGATTCGTGACATTCTCCACCGGTTGGCCGATCGGTGCCCAACGCGGGTCATTGTCTGGCCGGTGCTGGTCCAGGGACAAGGCTCTGCCGAACAGGTGGCAGCAGCCATTGCCGGTTTCTCCGCGACGACGGGGGCGGATCGCCCCGATCTCGTCATCGTCGCGCGCGGTGGCGGATCGATCGAGGATTTGTGGGGCTTTAACGAGGAGAGTGTCGTCCGCGCGGTCGCTGCGTCGACAATCCCGATCATTTCGGCGGTCGGGCATGAAACCGATACCACGCTCTGCGATTTCGCAGCAGACGTCCGCGCGCCCACGCCCACCGCCGCAGCCGAACTTGCCGTGCCAGTTCGCGCCGAATTGCTGGCAGGGCTTCAGTCCACGCAGGCCCGCGCGCTGCGCGCTGTGCGACGCTATGCGGAACGCGCCGATGAACGGCTGGTTGCGACCGCGCGCCGCCTGCCGTCGCTCGATTCGTTACTGGGGCCGCAAAGGCAGAAAGTTGATGATTTCGGAGACCGGTTGCGCCGTGGTCTTTCGCATCGGCTTTCCGATGCGCGCGGTGATCTGGCAAGGATCAGCGCGGTGTTGCGGCCGATCATGCTCACCCAGAAACTGGCCAACTCGCAAGGGCAACTCAGCCATATTTGGCGGCTTGCAGAATCGCTCCACCCCGAAATGCCACTCAAACGAGGCTATGTCCTTGTGAAAGATCGCCAGGGTGTCGTGGTCAGCGATGCGGCAAAGGCGCTCCGCGCCAGGGCCCTCACCCTGACTTTTGCGGACGGCGATGTTCCGGTGCGGGTTGAGCCTGAACCGCGCCCGGCCTATGATCGGTCAAAGCCCGAGCAGCCCAGTCTGCTCTGAGCATTTGAGAAGGTTGAGACGCAATGTTGATGTCACAGGGCCGGACGGCCAAACTCCACTACATGGCGAACGGTTTTCGCATTCTTGCCCAAGGAGAACATGTGTTCTGCGCGAAGTCGGGCGCGGCCATTCCGCTCGACCTGCTGCGTTACTGGAGCGTCGCGCGCCAGGAGGCGTACGCTACTGCCGACATCGCGACGCAGGCCATGCTGGACGGGTGATTTCTCTCCGAACGGCCTCGCTGCTGGCCGGGCTGATGATCCTACCGGGAAGTTGCATCGCGGCCTCCACCGCGCCCGAAGCGCCCCAAATTCCTGCGTCGGGACCGTCCGTCATTGGGGCTTTCCAGCTTGACCGGGCTCCGCAGCAGGGCGCGCTTGCCCACGGCATTGTTCCACCCGGAACGCAGCGGCTCGTGATCGACGGCCACGACGTCGGTTTTGCGCAGGATGGGGAGTTCATCGCGGGTTTCGGGCGCGATTACGCCAGCAGCACCCTTATCACCGCCTTCCTGGCCGATGGCAGAAGCGTGACCGAGAGATTGGCCGTCAGCGCGACGGCGTGGGTGATCGAAAATCTCTCGACCCTGCCCCATCACGCCGGCCCCGACGCTGAATTTCAGGCGCGCCGCCCGGCGGAGCTTGCACAGATCGACGCCGCCCGACATGTGATGACCAAAGCCAAGGGGTGGCGCCAGAGTTTCATCTGGCCAGTGCTTGGCCGCATTTCGGGGCATTTTGGCGCCCAGCGCATCTATGCAGGACAGCCCGGTGCGCCGCATGGCGGCGTCGATATAGCGGGGAGCACCGGAACCCCCGTCCTCGCCCCAGCAGACGGGGTCGTGATCCTTGCGGCGGCGCGTCCGTTCACGCTGGAGGGCAATCTTGTGATGATCGATCACGGCATGGGCCTCAACAGCGCCTTTCTGCATTTGTCGCGCATTGATGTCAGGGTCGGCGATCCGGTGCGCCAGGGCCAGCCCATTGGGGCCGTTGGCATGACCGGCCGTGCGACCGGACCGCATCTGCATTGGGGCATGAAATGGCTCGATGAGCGGATTGACCCCGCTATGCTTCTGCCACAAAAGCGATAGCGCTCCTGCTTGCCAATACGGCAATTTTTCAAAGAAGCTTTCGCGGACTCTCCAACATTCGGGTCTTGGCATCCCCCGCAAGCTCAGCCGCCTTCTCACAATTGACGCCCAATCCGGCAAGCGCAAGCAGCAGCACTTCGCGCAACCGCTCGCCCGCTTCGATGCGCGACATTCGACGTTCAATCACATTGATCATGGTCATTTGACACAAGGCGAGCCAATAAAGGACACCGACGTTTGCGGCTTCGGAACGGATCAAATCTTTACCAACCGCGGCATCAATATCAGCCAAAATACCACTATTGAGCGGGTGGGCGCGCGCGGTTGACCATTCAAGGCCGCGCAGCATGACGATCGCCTGCTTGCGGTCAGTCAATGCAAATTCGATGGCTACACGCATGCCTCCAGCTAGGCGGGCGAGCGGATCGCGCACGTCGCCATTGGCTTCACCGACCCTTCTTTCCATTTCTGCGCGTACTTCAGCCGCGACGGCTGCCGCAAAGTCAGCCTTATCGGCAAAGTGATTGAAAAAACTGCCTTTGGCGACACCCGCCTTTGCCACCACATCATCGATCGGGATCGCATCAATTGGTCGTTGGGCCAATAGATCGAAACCTGCCGACAGCAGCGCCTGCCTCGTCCGGGCCGCCCTTGGCGTGGGTCGGGCAAATGTTTTCATCATCGGCAGATTCCTACTTGACTATGTAGTCATATTAGCTCTATCTGACTAAACAGTCAAGTGAGATTCATGAGGGAGTGAGGCCCAATGACAGTGATCAGGATCGAAGACATCGCGCATGTACGCTTTGGCGCGCCTGATCTTGGCATGATGCGGGCGTTCCTGAACGAGTTCGGACTTGAATGCGTCAACAGCACAAGCGAACGCCTGTTCGCACATGGATTGGGCCGCGCCCCGTTCCTGCATGTAACCGAGAAAGGTGAGCCGGGCTTCCGGGCGCTGGGGTTGCGTGCGAAAAGTGTTGCTGACCTTGAATTGTTGGCTGCAGCGGAAGGCGTCACCATCGAAGATCTGGATGCACCGGGCGGCGGCAAGATTGTCCGGCTGACTGATCCCGACGGCGTATGTGTTGAAGTGGTTGCAGGGCAAACCGGGCGCGAAGAATCTCTTCCTCCAGCCGACGCCAGGCACAACAACGCAGCGGATCGTCCGCGTCAGCGCCAAACAATAAGACTGGCGCCCGGCCCGTCGCATGTGGTGCGGCTGGGCCATTGTGTGCTCAACGTATCGGACTTTCGCGCTTCGGAACGCTGGTACAAGGCGCGCTTCGGTTTCATCACTTCCGACGAAATTGAAGCTGCACCGGGGATAGCCATGGGAGCGTTCATGCGCTGCGATCGCGGTGAGATGCCGACAGATCATCACACACTATTCCTTGCACAGCTACCGTCAGGCCCCGGTTTCAACCATGCGGCATTCGAGGTCGCCAACATGGACGATCTGATGCTTGGGCACGCCCATCTCAAAGCCAATAAGCGAACTCAAGCGTGGGGAGTTGGACGCCATATTCTTGGCAGCCAGATATTCGACTATTGGAAGGACCCTTGGGGTCATGAACTTGAACATTGGACCGATGGCGACCTGTTCACAGCCGCAGACGGTTCGAATAAGGCAACCGTCAGGGACTTGCTCTCAGTACAATGGGGCACTCCGCATCCGATGTTTGCCGGCGCACTCGCTCCGAGTCCGGCTGTCGTCGGCTTCTTTCTGGCCATGACGTCACGCATCAAGCAACTGTTCCGCCGAAATCGAAAGGAAATCACTCCATGAAACTGGCAACCTATCAGGATGGCGGACTCCGCACCGGAATCGTCGTCGGCGATACAATCATCGACACGGGCTTTGATGGCAGCATGATTGATCTGATTGCAGACTGGGATCGGTCAAAGGGCAAACTGGAGGCGCGTGCAGCGCTGGGCGGAGGCAAACCGCTCAGTGAAGTCAACCTCTGCGCGCCCGTGCTCAAACCCGCAAAAGTCTGGGCCATCGGTCTGAACTATGCGGATCACATCGAAGAATCGAAGATGGAGACGCCTGAACGGCAAGTCTGGTTCACCAAGGCCCAGACATCGATCAATGGTCCCCATGAACCGATCCTGATCGCGAAGGGCACCTTCACAACCGACTATGAAGTCGAACTGGTCGCCGTGATCGGCAGGCGCGGCAAGCATATCCCGGCAGACCGCGCCCATGAACACATCTTTGGCTATTGCGTTGGCAATGATGTGACCGAACGGATGTGGCAGCATGCGACCCCGCAATGGTCACTTGGTAAATCCTTTGACACACACGCGCCTATCGGTCCGTGGATAACCACTGCTGACGAGGTCGGTGATCCACATGCGCTCGAATTGAACTGCTCCGTCAATGGCGAAGTGCGACAGAACTCCAACACCCGCCATCTGGTATTCAACATCTGGGACCAGATTGCCCATCTGAGCACCGGTATCACGCTGGAACCCGGCGATCTGATCTTCACTGGCACGCCCGGCGGAATCGGCGCTGCCATGGATCCGCGCCAGTTCCTCAAGGCAGGAGATGTCGTACGCTGCGAAATCGAAAAGCTCGGCGTGATTGAAGGTGTAATGGCGGCGGAAGCTTGAGCGATGGGAAACAGTCAATCCGTTGTTGGGGTCTGGTCGCTCGCGCGGTGGGGAAGAATCAGGGGCGATGGTCCTTTCCTCGACTTCGGTCCTGCCGCCCGCGGGCGGCTAATCTATCTCGAGAACGGCTTGATGTCGGCGCATCTCGAGCGCGCGTCGGTCGATCGACCCGCAGAACACCAGGTCTATAGCTATTCAGGCCGCTGGCGGACTGAAGGCGAGACCGCCTTTCATGAAGTCGATTTCGCCAATATCCCTGAATGGTTGGGAACAACACTGACGCGCACAATCCTGCTTGATGATGGCAAGCGGTTACACCTTGAGACTCCGCCAGTTGCCAGCCGGAACGGGGATGTGCGCGATATACTGGAATGGATCCGTTACGAGGCCAGGGCTGGGCAATGACTGAACAAATCCAATCATTGTGGGAAACGTTGCGATGAACCATGCCCATGATTGCGATGTGCTGATCATCGGCGGCGGACCAACGGGCGTTACCCTTGGTCTTCTGCTGGCACAGCAAGGCGTTTCGGTCATCATTACCGAAAGGGAAGCCGACATCTATCCTCTGCCTCGTGCGGCACATGTCGACCATGAGGTCATGCGCATTTTCCAGCAACTCGGACTGGCCGACGCAATCATGGCCACCAGCCGCCACGCGAGCCGTTATGACTTCCTCACGGCCAGCGGTGAAATCCTGTTGCGGTTCGATGGTTCCGATCGGATCGGGCAAGGCGGCTGGCCAGGCGCAAACATGATCCACCAACCCTCAGTCGAGCGCGCCCTGCGGAACAAGTTGGCGCATGTAAAAGGGATCGATCTTCGCAGCCGATGGACGTTCGTCGGTTTTGACGCGGATCAGGAAGGCATCACGGCGACATTCGATACTCCTGACGGCGAGGCATCGGTACGCGCGAAATATCTCGTCGGCGCGGACGGCGCACGGAGTTCGGTCCGCGAAATATCAGGCATCGTATTTGATGATCTGATGTTTGACGAACCCTGGCTGGTCATTGACACGATCGTTCAGGACTATTCCCCGCTTCCCGAGGTCAACCTCCAGATCTGCGACCCGGAACGCCCGACCACCTGCGTGCTCATGGGCGAGGGCCGTCACCGATGGGAATTCATGATCAAGCCGGGCGAAACACCCGAACAAGTGTTGGAAGATAGCTTTATCGAACGACTGATGAAGCCTTGGAATGTTGAAGGCGCCGTCACTTTTGAACGCAAGACTGTCTATCGATTCAACGCCAAAGTCGCCGCTGCGTGGCGCAAGGGCCGCGTAATACTGGCCGGCGATGCGGCGCATCAGATGCCACCGTTTGCAGGCCAGGGACTTTGCTCGGGCATGCGCGATGCGGCCAACCTCGCTTGGAAACTGGCTGCGGTCGCACGAGGTGATTCATCCGATCACTTGCTCGACAGCTACCAGCCCGAGCGCGAGCCCAATGTCCGTGGCATAATTGACATGGCCATCATGATGGGACGCACGGTGTGCATCACGAACCCGCTCGCGGCCGCCGAACGCGACCGGCAGATGCTCGCCGCGCGCGCAGCAGGGGGAGCGCCAGACGGTGCCATAAGCTATCCCCCAATTAGCGCCGGATGCGTTCTTATCGGGTCTCCGGGTGCAGGCAGCTATTTCCCGCAACCCCGTTCAAAGACGAATCCGTCTTTGAGACTCGACGATGTTCTTGGAACCCGGGCCTGGTTGATTACGCGCGAACCCGGGGCAACGAGCGCCAAGTTGGCCCGCCCACCCTCATTGAGAATAGCCGAATTGACGGACCCCGAGCTTGCGCCATTTCTCTCCGAGCTGAACAAGTGGCTCGACGCATTTGACGCGGTTGCGGTCCTTGTGCGCCCTGACCGCTATGTCTTTGGGACAGGAGTCTTCGAGCAGTTGGTGCAGGCATACGAAATGTCCTGCGGTTAGAATGTCCTGCGGTTAGAGAGCAGACAGCTTTGCCAATGGCGATGGCGATCGGCACAAAATCCTTTCGATACAGCCTCACACCCTGCTGGAATGAAATGGCTAGCGAGTTATCGAATCAACCCGCCAGCCGATCAGCAGAACGGCCGCTATGACAGCGAAGGCACCGCCTGCGACAAAAGTGCCGGTCGGGCCAACCATATCCCAGAGAATGCCAGCAACCACGCTCGAGACGAGCATCGTGACACCAGTGGCGAGGTTGAACACACCAAATGCCGAACCGCGCAGGGCATCGGGCGCGTTTTCTGCAACCAGCTTGGCCAGCAACCCTTGTGTCAGCGCCATATGCCCGCCCCAAAAGGCGATCCCGACGAACGCGCCAGTCAACCCACGTCCGAATGCCAGGCACGCATCTGCCGCAACAAGGCATGCCAAACCAAGAATCAGCGGCCGGCGTGGGCCCTTGTCATCCGCGAGCGCGCCCGCCGGATAGGAACCCAGCGAATAGACGAGGTTCATGACGACGAGCACAAGCGGGGCAAGTGCCAGCGGCAGACCTTCGCTATTGGCCTTGAGAATCAGAAATGCCTCGCTGAAACGGGCCATGGTGAAAACAATCCCGATTCCGACAACGGCCCAGAAGCCCCGATCGAGTTTGCGCAAATCAGGAACGCGCACCGGAATGCGGCGGTCACCGGGTGCCGCCCCTGCCGTGCCGCCTTCGACCGCTAAAATGACAAGCAGCACCGCTACGCCCCCCGGGATAACGGCGACCCAGAACACTGCGCGCATATCATTGGCAAACAGCGCCATCAGTCCGATTGCTGCCAATGGCCCCATGAAAGCTCCGACAGTATCAAGCGACTGGCGAAGCCCATAAGCCCTTCCCCGGATCTCGGGCGGCGTGACATCGGCGACCAGTGCATCGCGCGGCGCACCGCGCAGCCCCTTGCCAATGCGATCCACGAATCGGGCGCCCAGAATCGGCAACGGGCTTGTGGCAATCGCGAAAAGTGGTTTCGATAACGCGCCCAGACCATAGCCCAACACGATGAGCGGCTTTCGGCGGCCGATCCGGTCGGAGACATAGCCAGAGAAAACCTTCGATATTGACGCAGTAGCCTCTGCAATTCCATCAATCAGCCCGACGAGCGCAACGCTGGCGCCGAGTGTGACCGTCAGATAGAGCGGCAGCAATCCGTGGATGATTTCAGACGAAATATCCATGAAAAGGCTGACGAATCCCAGCGCCCAGACGGTGCGCGGAATGTTCGGGCGATTGGGCGTCTGGTGATCGGTCATGTTGCCCTCTTAGAATACCGTACCGGCATTGGCATCGAAATTGGCGGCACCTTAAATCATCGCCGTTCAAACCGATTGACTCGGCGACCCGGAGTCTCCAGCTTCGCGCCATCAACGGCGGCGAAGCAACATTCCCGCGTTATGATGCTGCTCCGCTCCCGACGACTTGCGTGGTTTTTGGTATGTGTGCGTAACAATCAGCAATGCAGGAGAGAACCGATGAAACTTTTGAAAATCGTGCGTGGCAGCAGCCTTTTTGCAGCGGCAGCCCTATTGGTTATTCCGACTTTGCCGGCAGTGGCAGCGGACAATCCGCAGGTTGCGGCAGGTGTCATGGCCCTGGCGCGCGCGCAATGGGCGGCAGAAATCGCCGGGAAGTCGGGTGCCGAGCAAAATGTGTCGCTGGCGGACGACTATACGGAATTCAATGCCGATTACCCCACACGCCTTGAGGGAAAGGCAATGTCGACGCAGATGGCGGACGCCACGGGGAATGACAGGGCAATCTTTTCGGACATGCAGAACGCCAAGGTCCAGGTTTATGGCGACACGGCCATCCTCACCTATAATTTCGTGGGAATCAGGAAAGATGCGGCAGGAAAGACCAACGCCAACGCCGCAAAATCTACGCGTGTCTATGCAAAAATTGGTGGCGAGTGGAAGCTGGTCCACGCCAATTTTGCGCCCGTAGGAAAGTAATCAAGCCGATCATGTGCGCGTGGAGGCATTCACGCGCACATGATCAAGCCGACCAAAATTCAAGCCTTGGGTTTTCTGACAGCGCTGTCTAATGTCGTGTGAGAGAAAAACGATAGGAGATCGCATATGTCTGACGTTGGGACGGGCAAGGAAACGCGTGCGCGGCGCCTGTTGATCGCCCTTCTATTTTTCGCGATCGCCTTGAACTATGTCGACCGACAGGTGCTGGCGCTGCTCAAACCGACACTTGAGGTTGAGTTTGGGTGGTCGGACCGGGACTATGCTTTTCTCGGCACAGCCTTTCAGATCACGGCGGCCTTTTCCTTCCTGTTTGTGGGCTGGA
>JANLQV010000344.1:0-3581 GCA_031368025.1 Sphingomonadales bacterium
TGATCGCGTCACACAACGTCACACATCCGCGTCACACAGGGCTTCCAAGAAGTCATTTTATCGTATATTTTCAATGCTCTAACAGAGCGGTAAAAATGATCTTCCTTTCCTCGCGGGGCATCCAAGACTGCCCGATTTTCTCTATTATTCAAACGCTTGGGCGAACGTAAGACGGCATACTATGTCCGCTTCCGACGACCCGTTCATCTCGTCGAGCATTCATGAGTCAGGACGAGAGGGGACCTCTGCTCCTCTGAAGGCTGGTCTCCGGTCATTCTTCACAGTCTGCAATGTCCTGCGGCATTCGCCCTGTCCGTGCATTGTGCATATGCATCGGTCACTTGATGGCAAAGTGAATCGTTTTAAAGCTGGATGAATGGAATCGTCACTGCGATGCAATTTTCCGCCACGATTCGCCCAAACGACGATGGAGAGATAGCAATGCTGAGCGAAAAAAGACGAACCCTGCTCGTGCTCAATGGTGTCGGTCTATTGATTTCATCGGCACTGGCGGGCTGGGTTTATTTTTTCTTTCTGCTTGGCGCCATTGATCTATGGCCGATCGTAAGAGACATTCCGGTGCATATCGGTGGGGACCGCCGCGCCTGGAATATGGCTCACATGGAAGGGATTACGAATGGTCTTATTCTTATCGCCTTTGCCACCGCAGCGCCCTTTGCGCGGCTCGGCCCGAAAGGGCAGACTTGGCTGTTCTGGTCATCGCTTACATTCGCGTGGTTGTTTACATTGCCGGCGATCGCCAATGCCATATTCAGCACACGAGGGCTTGAATTTGGTGGAGGCCCTTTCCCCGGTGACGTCACGATCAACAACATCATCTATCTCTTCGGCTGGCCACCGATCGTCGCGGTGCATATCGGTTTTGCTTTGTTCGCATGGGGCGCTTGGCGGCATTACAAATATCTAAAGGAAACGTCATGACCGTGACCCAAGCAAAGCCAGCCCATCAATCCATCATTGTGCGCGCAATCCCCTTCGCATTTGAAGAGTCGATCAATCCGGTGTGGCATCCCGACAAGCATGAATGGAGCCATATGGCCAACGGCGCATCATTGGCGATGCCCTATCTCGAACCCTTTCTGATCAAGACCGTCAAGGAAGCATTGAAACACGCCAGCAACCGGGAACTGAAAGACGATGTGCATGGTTTCATGGCGCAGGAAGGCCAGCATTATCAAAACCATCGCCGCTTTAACGAGATATTGAAACGCCATTATCCCGACTTGGCGGAGGTCGAGGCCGAGATGGAGTCGGACTATAGAGGGTTCCAATCCCGAAGTCTGCGTTGGCGCCTGGCCTATTCGGCCGGGTTTGAAACGATGACGATGGGTTTGACTGAATGGTTGATCAAGCAGCGAGGCGATCTTTTCAAAAATGCTGACCCGTCCATCGCTTCATTGATCCTTTGGCACATGGTGGAGGAAACCGAACACAAGAATGTGGCCTTTGATCTCTACAACGATTTGTACGGCAACTATTGGCCGCGTCTTTGGGGGCTGCTTTACGGAAGCTGGCATGTCGCATTATGTTCGCGCAAGGGCTATGTCCGGATGCTCAAGCGGGACGGTTTGTGGCGGCAATGGCAAAGCAGGCTGCGGTTATATTATATGATAGTGCGGTTTTTGATCCATACGTCGCCAGCCATGCTGCACTCCCTTATGCCGGGGTATCATCCAAGCAAGGTCAAGGATCCCCAATGGGTGGCGCACTGGATCAAGGCCTATGCCGATTTGCCCGCAAACTACATTCCGTTGCTGAACACAAGCGATCCCGAAATTCCCGCTCAGTTTGCTCCCCAGCTTTAGCGTCCTTTTACGCGCGATCCACAATTTTGCTTTCGGGCGAACTCAAGTAATATTTGCACGGCCGATTTGGCGGTCACCGATCGAAAGCAGTCATTGTTGGCGATCTGGTATGAATTGGCCGTGATTGGTGGTTTGCCGCCTGTTCGTTCTTCGGTGTGAATCCAGGAAAGGCGGCCTACCCTCGGCCCTTTGGCGGCAGATCCCATAAGGTACGCCCGTAGTTTTCCGCTGCCTCCTCCCACACCAGTGAGACATGAGTGATGCCAACATCGATATCGCGCTTGAAGCGCTGGATTGGATTGGCAAGATAGACGGAGGTCGCACCCGCCATCAGCGAAAGGTTGCTGGCCACCTTGCCCATCAGCCGGGACACATAGGCGGCATCCCGATGCGAGGCGAAGGCATCGATGGGTGCGGGTGCACGACCCGCTTCGGCCCATCTGTTCAGCTCTTCCATACGGTGGCGCATGATCAGTTCAGCGGCGTGGATGTCGGTCAGCGCCTCGGCCAGACGGATCTGATTGGCGACCCGATCCACCTGCATTTCGCCGGTGAACAGGCCCTTCTTGCCAATCAATGTCTTGCGCACGGCCTCTGCCATGCCCGCCGCCATGCCGACCAGCGCCGCAGGGATGCCCCAGACGGCTGGCCAGGCGAAAGGCAACCGGCCCATGGGAATGCCAAGGGCCTTGCCGCCCGGCGTCGTACCCATGACGATGTCCATGCCTGACACACGACGATGCGTCGGGACGAACACATTGTCGAGGATCAGATCCTTGCTGCCAGTGCCGCAAAGGCCTGACACGAACCAGTCGTCCTCTATGCTGATATCGCTGCGCGGGATCAGCATCCAGTCAAAACAGGTCGGGCTCGGCTTCATGATGAGGAACCAGTCGGCGAAATCGCAACCGCTGGAGAACTTCCACCGACCCGTCAGGCGGGCACCGCCCTCCACTTCTTCCATCTGGCTCTTGGTGGCGAACGAGACGGTGGAGCACAGCCGGTCGTCGCTTCCCGCCCAGTATTCTTCCTGCGCCTCGATTGGGAACAGGCTGACCTGCCAATTGTGGATGACGAACAAATTGGTCACCCATCCGCTCGATCCGCACGCGGAAGCGACGGTCCGGATGACTTCGACAGCCGTGTCCGGGGCCAATTCATAGCCGCCAAACCGCTTGGGCTGGAGAATTTTTGGCAAGCCGGCGGCGCGGAACTCCCGCACCGTCTCGTCAGACATTCGCCGGTTCTTTTCTGCATCTGCCGAACGCTCGCGCAGTGCCGGCAGCAACGCCTCGGCGCGGGCGATCATTTCCGCTTTGGTGGGGGCAACCGATTGCACCTTCGCCGTCTTGACTTCGATGTTCATGGCCGCATTCTCCTGCATCAAGCGACCCGGTCGTGCCGCGAACGCAGAGCTAACAAAGATCGTCCAAGTTGAACATTGCGACAAATGTTAGGGCGATGGACCGGGGAAGTGTCAAAAGGATTTCTGGCGCTGGGGCATCGCCAGAAATTGATGGGACAATTCGGACTGGCTATGCCGCCGCGGCGAGATAGCTGGCCTGTTTGATGGCGGCTTTTGCGTCGAGTTCTGCCGCCTCATAGGCTCCGCCGACCAACTCGGCTGACATGCCGATGGCGGTCAGTTCGTCAAACAAATCCCGCGCAGGATCCTGGCCGGCGCAGATAACGATGGTATCGACTTCCAGCAGCTCTGGTTGGCCGCCTTGAAGGATGTGCAGGCCAGCATCGTCG
>JANLQV010000160.1:0-13097 GCA_031368025.1 Sphingomonadales bacterium
CGGGTCGCTCGCCATGATCGCGACTGGATAGCCGTCCACCCGAGCAAAACCAGTGACGATCGAAGGACCATGTTGGCGGCCGATCTCGAAAAAGCTTCCCTGATCGACCACCGCCTCGATGATCGGGCGGATCTTGTAGAGGTTGCGCAAGTCACGCGGGACGGCCTCGATCAGGAATGCCTCGCGCCGGTCGGGCTTGTCCGTGTTCGGCGTGCGTTCGGGCAATGCGTGGACTGAGGAGGGGAGATAGGACAGGAATTTGCGTGTCCGAACAAAGGCATCGGCCTCACTATCCGCCTCATCGTCGATGGCGCCATTCTTCGCGTGGATATGCGATCCGCCCAGTTCCTCCTTGGTGCGCTTTTCACCGACGGCTGCAACCACCGGTGGCCCCGCGACGAAGAGCTGGCTCAGGCCCTTCACCAACAGGCAGTAATGGCTCATCACCAGTCGCCCTGCACCGAGCCCAGCAACCGGCCCAAGGCCAAGCGCGACAACGGGGACGAGCGAGAGATTGTCGACCATCACATCCCAGCCCGGAACTTCGGGCACATAGGTGTGGCCCATCGTTTCAAGCGTCTTGACCGAGCCACCGCCGCCGGTGCCTTCGATCATGCGAACCAGCGGCATCCGGTATTCCCCCGCCAGCTTTTCGGACTGGACCAGTTTTTCATGAATCGCGGCATCGGCGGCGCCGCCGCGCACAGTGAAGTCGTCCGACTGGACGACCACTGGCCGTCCTTCAATCTTTGCGCGGCCAAAGAGCATGTTGGACGGAAGGAATGCGATCAGTTCTCCCTTGTCGTCATAGGTTGCCGCCCCGCCCAGCTGGCCGATCTCGCGAAAACTGCCCTTGTCGACCAGCCCCGTGATCCGTTCACGTGCGTTGAGCTTGCCATCGGCCTTCTGCTTCTTCAGCTTCTCCGGGCCGCCCATGGCCTCCGCAAGTTTGCGGCGGCTGGCCGTCTCATCGACTTCCTTCTGCCAGCTCATGCAGGAAAGAACCGCTGCTTGCCTGTCCGGATCGCGAAATAGAGCAGCAGTCCGATCGGGCCGAGCATGAGCGTCAGGAACAGGCAGGGGAGCACCAGCCAGTGCGGCACGCCATTGGTTGCCGCATCCTCAACTTCCCAGCTGCCGATGAAAAGGTCGAACGCCAGATAATGCGTCCAGCCCATCATCAGGTTTCCCGGGTTGGAAAAGAGCGCGGAAACGCCGGCCAATGTACTGAAGCCCCCGCCATCAACATGCACGGTCGTGAGGAAGAACTGCGCCAGATAGGCCGCCGCCAAAAGCAGCGCGAGGATGCGGGCAAAGGCGATGCACCAGGTCCGCTGGAGCGGTGAGAGCGCCAGCGCCAGCCAGCCGATCATGGCAAGGGCGCTCAGCCCCGAGAATATTCCTTCAAGATGCATGTGGCTTACCCCTTGCTCGGCACGATCAGGAACTTCTCCCCCGTCGCGCGTCTGTTATAGGCCGCAATCATGCCCGGTTGCAGCGCCTCGGCCAGCGAAATTTCGCTGGTATAATGGCTGGCAAAGGTCGTTTTGAGTTCGGCCATCACGCGCGCGCGCAGCTTCATCGCATCGGCGCCGATCTTCTGGAGGAACGGCGTCAACAACCAGCCGCCCACGCCCCACGCCATGCCCAACCCCGCGCCGAGTTCGGTTGGCCGCGTATCGAGGCGGCCATAGATATAGACTTGCTTGTGGATGGTCGATCCGTAGCGGCTGTAAACTTTCGCAGTTTTGTTGGCGGCGATCTCCATCGCGGTCAGAATCTGGCCCGCCAGCTTGCCGCCACCAATCGCGTCAAAGGCCAGAGTCGCGCCGGTTTCGACCAGCGCCTGAACAAGGCTTTCCATGAAATCCGGGGCGCTTGAATCGCAGATATGAGTCGCCCCGATGTCACGCAGGATTTGCGCCGGTTCCGGGCTGCGCACGATGTTGACCAACGGCACGCCATCCTTGATGCAGATCTTGTTGAGCATCTGCCCAAGATTTGAGGCAGCAGCGGTGTGGACCAATGCCGTGTGGCCTTCCAGCCGCATGACCTCAACCATGCTCAGCGCGGTGAGCGGATTGACGAAGCACGATGCCCCTTCTGCGGCCGTCGCGCCTTCGGGGAGCGCCATGCAGTCGGAGGCCCGCAAGCAGCGATGCTGGGCATACATCGCGCCGCCGATCATCGTCACCGTCTTGCCCATCAGCGCCTGTGCTTCGGGGGAAGAGCCTGCCGCGATCACGACGCCTGCGCCTTCATTGCCGACGGCCATCGATTCATCGAGCCGCCCGGCCATTGCCCGCATCATCTGTTCGGGAATTTTCATCGTCGTGACGGGGTGGCTTGCGGTGCCTGATGTTCTGGCGGTGTTCACATCGGCCGCGCCCAGCAACAACCCGAGGTCGGACGGATTGATGGGCGTCGCTTCGACCTGAACCACCACCTGGTCCGGGCCCGGCTCCTTTACTGGCACATCGACCAGTGACAATTCCAGCTCACCACTGCTCTTGACCAGCGACCGCAGTTCCAAACCCATTTTCTCTCTCCCGATTCCAAACACGAACAGTCTCCATGCGCGTGGCTCGACAATTCGGCAAGACTGACATAAGGGCGTCCTTCCGCGCGGGCGTAGCTCAATGGCAGAGCAGAAGCTTCCCAAGCTTACGACGAGGGTTCGATTCCCTTCGCCCGCTCCAAGCGCAATCGACTCGAGCCCTCGCTCACTGTGGCGCTGCTCCTCCGGCTTCGCTTGTGGTTCGATTCCCTTCGCGCGCTCGAGTCATCCTCTCCTGGACCCTATCTCGGTTTTGCCGGGAGGCGGGTAACTGCGTCTATCCGCGAGTGCATTGTGCGCGTTCATATTTTTGACCCATACGGTTTTGACAAATAGGAAAGTTCCTTCCATGTTCCGATTCGGAAATGAGGAGTTGGTATGGTCCAGAATAGTCCGAACATTGAGTACAAGTCTTTGGCACGTCGTGCATTCGCATATTATCTGCGCACCGGCCGGAGTCTGGCGGAAGATGCGTTCAGACTTGCACCTGTGCGGGCCGAATTGAAGTTCAATCCCAATCATGATCCGCGAGATGGTCGATTCACTTTTGCTGCAGGTGGCGCGCGATCGACCGGGGCTCCTGTAGCGCGCGACCGACTGCGTCCCGCCAATCGAGTGGAAGTTCGGTCGCGATCTTCGAAGCCATTGACCCCGGCTCCACGGGCTTTTTCGACTGATGACCCGCTTGCGGCGAAGATGCCTGCCAGACGCTTCCATGACGGCGTTTATCGCCTGCAGGATGGCAATGCGACGGCGCTTAAGCCCGTCCAGTTCGAAGTAGAATCCCGGTCCCGCCCGCCGAGCAATTATAACGCCCTGATCCGGCCAATGACGCTTCAATCCGGTTTTCCCGGACTTTTGGAGGCGGCCAGGGGCGGCCTCATCAACATGGGCGACGAGTTCTTTCAGATGACGGGCCCGGCGCTTGATGCGACGTCGGAATTGACCAGGAGCGCCTCGAATGTGCTGATCAACCAGATCACGAAGATCGATCCGCATTATCGGTTTGACTCGCTCGGATTTCCGCAAACGATCGATGGAATGAACAATCAGCTGAACCAGTTGCACCGAGACAGGGCGGCTGCATTTTACCGGACGCGTAGGGAGGTGAGGCCGCTTCAGGTCGAGACATTGCACTTTCTGCAACGCCGGGTGGATGACGCCTATGCTGAGGGAGTTCGTAGGCAGAAGGAGGGGCGGTTGAACGTCCGGCTTTCACCCGACGAGGCGGTGGGCAACTTTGTCGACCAAGAGGCCCGCCGAGGCCTTCGGGATATGTATCGATGGATGGGCATTTCGATCAACCGCGGCGAGTTGGTTCAGGTCAACCGACGCCACTATGACACGAGAGAAAACGACCGGACCTATCGCATCCCCGATGCGCGCATTGGCAAGGTGGCTTTCGACATGACGCTGACCCGCAAGACGTTATCGTCCCCGCAGATCAGGGGTTTCTTCAACACAGACGCGGAACCCGAAATGGTGATCATCGTCAGGCCGCGCCAGTTGGGCCCCAATCACACCTATGCAATCAAAAACCCCGGGAGATAATCATGTCGCGTCCTTACGATCCCTATATTCCTGAGACGGTCGGTGAATTGATCGATCATCTCGGCTCGATGATGCTTTCCTCGCCAACCTTCGTGGACAGGCTTGGGGATTTTCCTCGAACCATCAACAGCGAATTCTTCGTGCTCAAGGAAGGCTTGAAAGCTGTGCGCAAGAAGATTGGCGAAGAGCGTTATGCGCTCTGCCTGGAGATGGCTGATCAGATGCGCGCGCATTTCGAAGCGGACCCGGAAGACAAAACTGACGACAGCCTTGCCGGGCGGCAGTTGATTGCCAACATGATGGCTGTCCTGCGCAACAAGCCACTCCCCTGATAGCCTGCTCTCCGGAGGGAATTACGGTTAAAATTGCAACACCCCCCGAAACCCCCGTCACGAATGCCGTCCCTTCGCCTCTGCGTCATCGCGCAGAATTTTAACACTCCGGGTGGGGCGGATCAGGCTGACAGCAATTGTCGCGCCTGTCCGGCGATCTGCGCGAGCATTGCGGGGGTGGGGGCGGCGCCGGTTCGGGCACGGTCGACCATTGCGCGGAACGTGCCGATGCGGTGCGCATGCGCTGCCAGCCACGCCTCGACATTGGCACGCGGGGTCTTGCCGCCCTTGTGCCGCAGGAAATCGAGCCGCATCGCCTGAAAATCGCGCGCGAGCCCCGCGGCGAGCAGCCGTTCCCACGGATCGCGCGGATCAAGTTGCATCGCGGTGCCCTGCGCCCAGTCAATCCCCAGCGCGGTGCCCAGCGCAGTGAAGCCCTCGGTCAGCGCGATCACGTCGATCTTCGCCTGCGCCGAAAGCGCGCCGAGCCCGATCGAACCGTCCATTTCGGCTAGCCGGACGAGCTGTTCGGCCAATTTGCGGGGTGTGCCGCCCCTCGCCAGCCGTTCGGCATAGGCCTGGGTTTGTTTGCGGGCTTCTTCGGGCAGCAGAGTCGCGCGGGCGGCCGAAAGCCGCGCCACCATCGGGCGATAGGCGGCAATCGCCTTGTCGTTCGAGCGGCCCGCCACTGTGTTGCGCAGGATATCGGCCATGTGCGCGCGCAGCTCCACCGCGACCTGTTCGAACAGCATCAGCCGCGTCTCTTCGGGCATGTCGCCATCATCGATCGCCTGCCACAGCGTGCCGATCTCATAAACCTGTTCGGCAATGACGAACGCTTCGGCGACATCGCCGAGCCCGACGCTTTCCTCCTCGGCCAGCTCGAACGGGTGGATCAGGCCCAGCCGGTTGACAATGCGATTGGCAATCCGGGTGGCGATGATCTCGCCGCGCAGCCTGTGGCCCTGAATCGCGCGTGCATGGCGCTTGCGCATCTCGGGCGGGAAAGCGGCCATCAGGTCGCCCAGCGTCGCCGGATCATGGCCAAGGTCAGTCTTCTCGATTGCCTCCTGCAACGCGAGCTTGGCGGTTGCCATCACGACCGCGAGTTCAGGGCGCGTCAGCCCCTGCCGGTCGGTCGCGCGGCGGTGAAGCTCATCGTTCGAGGCAATGCCTTCAACCGCGCGATCAAGCTGGCCCGCCGCTTCGAACGTCTCAATGAGGCGGATATGCGCAGGCAGATTGTCCGCGCCGTCGCGCTGCGCGATCGAGAGCGTCAGCGTCTGGAGCCGGTTATCCTCAAGGACTATTTTGGCCACATCGTCGGTCATGCTCGCAAGCAAGCTGTTGCGCGCCTTCATGCCAAGCTTGCCCGCCGTCACTTCGGCGTTGAGTGCGATCTTGATGTTGACCTCATTGTCCGAACAATCGACGCCGGCCGAATTGTCGATAAAGTCAGTGTTGATCCGTCCGCCCTTGAGCGCAAAGGCAATCCGCGCCGCTTGCGTGAGGCCAAGGTTTGCGCCTTCGCCGATCACTTTGACGCGCAGGTGTTCCGCATTGATGCGATGGGCGTCGTTCGCCCGGTCACCCACTTCGGCGTTGTTCTCCGCGCGCGCCTTCACATAGGTGCCGATCCCGCCGAACCACAGCAGGTCCGCCGGAGCCCTCAGGATCGCCGCGATCAGCGCCGATGGATCAAGGGTCGCGTCCTCCACGTCAAGCAGGCTGCGCATCTCCTTCGTCAGCTTGATCTCCTTGGCCGTGCGCGCGAAGATGCCGCCGCCCCTCGAGATCAGCTTTGCATCATAATCCGCCCAGCTTGAGCGCGGCAGTTTGAACATCCGCGCCCGTTCTTTCCAGCTTTTGGCCGGATCGGGATTGGGATCGAAGAAAATGTGGCGGTGGTCAAACGCCGCGACCAGCTTGATCGCCTTGGATAAAAGCATGCCGTTGCCGAACACATCGCCCGACATGTCACCGCAGCCGATGACGCGGACCGGCTCCTTCTGCACATCGACGCCGCTTTCCGCAAAGTGGCGCTGAACCGAAACCCAGCCGCCCTTGGCGGTGATTCCCATCGCCTTGTGGTCGTAACCCACAGAACCGCCGCTGGCGAAGGCATCGCCCAGCCAGTAGCCGCGTTCGAGCGCGATTGCATTGGCAACGTCGGAGAAAGTCGCCGTGCCCTTGTCGGCGGCAACCACAAAATAAGGATCCTCGCCGTCAAGGATGACAACGCCTTGCGGGTGGACAACTTTGCCCTTGACCAGATTATCCGTGACGGAGAGCAAGGAGCGGATGAAGATGCGGTAGCACTCGGTTCCTTCCGCCAGCCAGGCATCGCGGTGGGTGGGATCGGGCAGCGCCTTGGGATAAAAGCCGCCCTTCGCCCCCGTCGGCACGATCACGGCATTCTTCACCCGCTGCGCCTTCATCAGGCCAAGGATCTCGGTCCGGAAATCATCACGCCGGTCTGACCAGCGAAGCCCGCCACGTGCGATCGGCCCGGCGCGGAGATGGATGCCTTCGACGCGCGGGGAATAAACGAAGATTTCGCGCCACGGCTTTGGATCGGGAAGGCCTGGAACCTGCGCGCTGTCAATCTTGAAGGCCAGCGCTTCCTGTGCAGCCGGGGCATAGGCGTTGGTTCGAAGCGTGGCGCGGATGACAGCACGATAGAGCCGCAGGATGCGGTCCTCATCAATGCCGGAGACGCGCGTCAGCCCGCGCGCGATTTCTTCTTCAGCGATTTTTGCGGCGTTGTCATCGCCATCGGGGCTGTGCTTGGCCGCGAACAGGGATGCCAGCGCGCGCGCGATTTCGGGCGCCTGGCGCAGCGCATGGACGACGGTCGCCATTCCATAGGCCAGCCCGGTCTGGCGCAGGTAACGGAACAGCGCGCGGAACAGGGTGATGGCAAAGGGGGCAAGATCGAGTTCGACGATCAGCAGGTTGAACAGATCAGTTTCGGCGGCCCCTTCAAGCACCTGCGCCACGGCGCCTTCAAGCGTTCCGGGATTGGCGGCCAGCGCCGATCCGCCACGCCCACTCGCAGTTTCGAGGACGAATTTCTGGATGTGCCCCAGCCGCCCATTATCGAGCGGCGTTGAAAGTTCCTCGATCACGTGAAAGCCGAAATTCTCGAGCGCGGGAACCGCGTCAGACAGGGTCAGCGGGTCAAGGCTGTAAAGCTTGAGGCGAAGCCGGTTCGCACTATCATCGGCGTTTCTGTAAAAACGCGCTGCCCGCCGCCCCGCATCGGACAGGGTGTGGATTGAGCTGATATCGAGCGCCGCTTCTTCGGGGCCAGCCCCGTTGCGGTAGGCGGCGGGAAACGCCCCGGCGTAGCGCAGCGCAAGCCGCGTCGCATGGCCATGATCGCCAAGCTGGCCAAGTGCCGCTTCGACGGCGGGCTGCCAGCCGCGAACCATCATTTCGATCCGGCTGTGCAGCGGCGCTGTCCGGGGCATGCGCCCGCCCTGCCGCAGATCAAGCGCGTAGCGGATCAGCGCAACCTCGCCATCGCCCAGTTCGATCGCCCAGCTCAATAGCCTGGCATTGGCCGCTTCGCTCAGCATCTCCGCAATCGCGACGCGCCGCGCCGTTGTCAGTTCATCGCGCGGCAGCCAGACAAAGGCGAACAGATGCCGGTCGAGAGGCGCTTTGACCATCTCGATCATTGGCCGGGGACGGTCAGCGATCGACATCGCAGACAGCGCCAGCGTATCCAGGCTGGCTTCGGTGATGCTGATGGCGATATCGTGCGGCAGGCTTGCAATTGCGTGGCTCAGCGCCTTGCCGGTATGGCCCTTGGGATCGAACTTGTACATCACCTGCAACCCGATCAGCCGCTGACGCAGGATCGGAATGTCCTCGGGCGGCTTGCCCAGGGCCGCGCTGGTCCACAACCCGGCATGGATTGAGAGGCCGGTGACTTTCCGTCCTTCGCGGCGGGGAACGATCATCAGGTCAAGCGGGACCCGGCGATGGACTGACGACATCATGTTGGACTTGACGATGAACAGTCCCTGGGCACCTTTCCGGTAAAGATCGAGCGCGCGTGTGCGGGCCGCTAGCGAGATCAGGCTGTCGCCCCGGTTGCGGCCGATGCCGATGCCAGTCTGGAATGCGCCGTCTGCACCGAACACGGCCTGGCCGAGCAGCGTGAAATTATCGTCCTCGAACCAGCTCAGCAGCGCACCATCCTCTGGCGGGAGCCGGTCCGCGTCGCTGCGCAGGACAGCCTTGAGCGCCTCCCAGTCATCGACAGCATGCCGCACATCGGCCATGCTTTGCCTGATCGCATCACGGATCTCGACGCGATCCCGGGCATCTGCACGGTCAGTTTCGATATAGATGACCGATTCTGGCTTTCCGCCCTTGCCGATCGAGACCAATGCGCCCTTGGCATCGCGCGTCACGCCGATCACCGGATGGAGCAAGCGGTCGATCACCAGCCCCTTGGAGGAGATGACTGCCGCCACCGAATCGACCAGAAAGGGCATGTTCGGGTTGACCACCGCAAGCCGCATCCTTCGCCTACCATCGGTTTCGGTGATGGTGTCGATTGCAATGCTGGGCTGACCACTCCGCCGCGTGCCAAGCGCTGTGAGCGCGAAATCGGCGGCGGCGATCCGTGCCTGCGGACTGAATCCGTCAAGGTCTCCCGGCAGCGAGCCCGCGACCAGCGCTTTCGCGATGTCTGCCGTTTGATCGGGTGCTTGCGGGTGTTTACCTTGGGACGAGGATGTCATTCTGTTCCGCCTGAACCTGCTGGATGCCTTCCTTTGCGGACGTGCATCATCAAGGGTGCGCTTATGCGCCCCGGAACGGCCTAGCTCAACCCTGCAATATTATTGCGTCAGCGCGCGGAGCGCCTTTTGGACCAGCGCGCTGTCGTCGGCGAGCGTCCCCAGCACCCCGACATGGCCCTGATCAATGCGCCGTGCGACCAGCAGGACGAATTCTTCCTCACCGGGAGATTCGATAATGATCTTCGGCGTGATCGCCCGGGCGCGTTCGCGCGCCGGATCATTTCCGGTGATCACAACGCGCGGTGTTGGACGACGTTCGGCGCGTTCGGCATAAACCATGCCCTTGAGACCGCCAGTGTGCGTTTCCAGTGCTGCCTGGAATGCCCCAACGCCAATGCCGAGCCTGCGGCCATGCGCCAAGGCCATGCCATATTCGGCAAGGCGGGTCTTGTCATAGCCGATCCCGAAGACCAGCTTTACAATCGGCGTCATCGGCGCGCGGGCTTGCGTGATAATCGTGTTGTCTGCCAGCAATTCGGCATATTCATCCGGGCGGCGATCGGCGACCAGCGCAAAATCATAGGCCAGCGAAAGTGCGCGATAAAGGAACTGGCGGCTGCGGGTTTCGGAATGGGTTGCGGCGTCTGCGGTTTCGCGAGCCGCGGCCAGCCAGTCCCAGAGCGTTTCAGTGCCATCAGGCTGGAATTCGGGGGCTGAATCGTCTTCGTCGTCCACCGGCGCGGCGTCGAATGATGGCGTTGCAGGATTGGCCTTACGCCCTTCCCCGCTCGGCCCATCGGCCCAGACACTGACTGGCGCTTCGTGGCGCACAGGAGACGTCTGAAGCGCGCGATCAACCTCGTCGATGATCCCGTTGGTTGTGGCTTCGTCGGCCACTTCCTTCCAGTTGATCACCCCGTAAATGAAATCGATCGTGTCATCGTCCGACGAGAACGGCATCAATATGCCGCGATACATGGTGTTGTTGCCGCGCCCGTTGACGAATTCGGCTTCGAACCCGATCGGCGCACGGTTGGCGATGATCTGGAGATAATGGTCCGTAAGGCGCGAGAGCAGCGATCGGCTGGGAACGTTTGCGACGGATTCAACGTCCGCCGGAAGGTCGCATTCCTTGCGCAAGGCATGGCCGAGAAAGGAGATCCTGGGATTTTCGATACCGCCGGTGAAATCGAGCAACACGCTGTGTGGGCCGAAATCGTCCATATTGCCGGGATCGAGATCCTCGATCGACGGATAGGCGCGGCCATCGAGCAGCGACACCCAATAATTGTACGCGCGGACATGCATCCGGCGTTCATCGGTCCCGACGTTCACGGGCGTTTCAACGCCAGCGTCATCATCCCGGGTAAAATGGCCTGTCTGGTCCATAGCAAAACCCTTGGTTCGTCCCACAATCGAAGTTCGGGATGTTTGCACCCGATATGGTTGACGAAGCGTTAAGGCTTGCCGAATAATCAGGCCCCCCAGCGCTTGTCTTGCCCGGCACACACTGGTAAGCGCGCCAGCGCCACGCCGCCTTAGCTCAGCTGGTAGAGCATCGCATTCGTAATGCGGGGGTCACAGGTTCGAGTCCTGTAGGCGGCACCATTAGACTGTCTGTCATTGTCTCTCAATGTATGGACATTCCCCGAAAAGTGTGAGAAAAGCGCGGAATAGTGTATGCCGTTGTCTGCCATTGTGCCCCTACAGCAAAGTGAAAAGGGGGCCACGATGGGGGCCAGTCGCATATTCACAGTTTAAGGTGGCCCCCAAATGTCGCTGACCGATATTGCTATTCGAAACGCCAAGCCTCGCGCAAAGCCATACAAGATGGCAGACGAACGAGGGCTTTTCGTCCTGGTGCAGCCGTCTGGCGGCAAACTGTGGCGCTGGAAATATCGCGTCAATGGCGTCGATGAAAATGGAGAGCCGAAGCGCATTGAGCGCAAGTTGACCATTGGCACGTTTCCCGAGGTAGGATTGGCGGCCGCGCGTATAAAGTGCGACGTGGCGAGGCGCGATCTATCCAATGGCATCGATCCGGCGGTGAAGCTGCAAACTGATAAGAGCATCGCCAAGATGGCCGCCGTGAACACCTTCGGCGCGGTTGCCTTGAGGTATATCGAAAAGAACGGGCGTGAAGGCTTGGCTGAGGCGACACTGATCAAGCGGCGCTGGTTTTTGAAGCTGGTCACTCCGGCCCTTGGCAATCGCCCTATCGCCGAAATTCTGCCCCTTGCAGTTTTGGAGGCGGTGCGCCCGCTGGAAGCCAAGGGAAGGCTGGAAACGGCGCGCCGGACGCTGGAGTTCATCGGGCAGGTGTTTCGCTTCGCTGTCGTAAATCAACTTTTACCGTTCGATCCTACGCGTGATTTGCGCGGGGCATTGACCGCACCGAAGCCCAAGCATCTGGCGGCAATCATCGATCCGAAGAAGGCCGGGGAGTTGCTTCGCGCCATTGAAGGCTACGAAGGCCAGCCAATCACTCAAATTGCATTGAGCCTATCGCCGCATGTGTTCGTCCGGCCGGGGGAATTGCGAAAAGCCGAATGGAGTGAAATCGACATTGACTCGGCCGTCTGGCGGATCGCACCGGAAAAGATGAAATCAAAGCGCGAGCATGCCGTGCCGCTGTCGCGCCAAGCGTTGGCGCTCGTTGCCGCCGCGCGCGATCTGACTGGTAGCGGCCGCTTTGTCTTTCCCTCAATCCGCACGGCTGCAAGGCCAATGTCCGAAAACACGATAAACGGCGCGCTTCGCCGATTGGGCTTCACTGGCGACGATATGACCGCGCATGGCTTCCGGGCGATGGCCAGCACGCTGTTGAATGAGTCCGGCAAGTGGCAGCCCGATGCGATCGAGCGGGCCCTTGCCCATAAGGACCGCGATCAGGTGCGCGCTGCCTATAATCGCGGCGCCCATTGGGATGAACGGGTCCGGATGGCGCAATGGTGGAGCGATCATCTTGAATTGTTGAAGGCCGGCGGCGCTAAAGTGAGCCCGATCAGAGATTCGAAGAAATTGGCCGGATGACCCGGCAATGCGGGCAACGGCCGGGATTGCACCCCGATCGCTGCCCTATCACCACCCGCTAAATAGGAGCGACCAATGACTGTATCAAGCATATCGGCGACACCCACTGCCGCCAAGCCCGCCAGGGAGCGCGATGCGCGCCGGTCCTTCCGGATCAACGGCACTACCGAATTGTCAGATGGAGACATGGACAAAGCCATACTCGCGCTGAACCAAATTCACGCCTTGTCGAGCTTCATGGATGCCGCTTTCCGCGATGCAGCCGAATTCGGCGAACGAAGCGAAGTTGAAACCCTGAATTCAACGATCAAGGCCGCCGCTCTGGGCACCATTTCCACGCTGGCAGCACAGGCGCGTTTCGCGTTGGACCAAGAATTGGATTCGCCAAATGGTTGATCCTGCCCCCATGATCGGCGCGATACCAAACTTGGCGGCAATCGCTCGCATCCTGTCTCGATTCCACCGGCCTCAACTTGCAGCATTCATTGCGGTCGCGATCGACCTTCTCGATACGCTGGACGGCGATCCGGATGCCGAAACGATTGACGACGATTTTGAGCCGATCGACGAACGCGAGCCCTGCAACCGCGACGATCAGTTTGTCGATTATGGGGTCGATCAATCTGGATGGATCATGAATGTTGGACGACTGGAGCGGGAAAGAGCATAACGCGATTGCGAGGGCTAGAATGGCCATTCGAAAAGGGGAAGTCCACCCCCTGCCCTCGCATCATCTGGACGCTGGATAGGACAACCGGCAAATGACAAGCGACACCGAAGATCGCGCTAGGCTGCGCGAACTGCAGGCCAGAATGAATCGGCTCGTCGCGCAAGCGATTGATGATGCGCGCTTCGCCGAGCATCTCG
>JANLQV010000389.1:0-2810 GCA_031368025.1 Sphingomonadales bacterium
GCGCAGGGCGGGAAAGCGGGCGTCAGTCATGATGGCCATCGCTCTACACGAGGATGATCGAACTGGAAATCGCTCTCGATTAGGGGCATTTTAGCGGTTCCGTGCCAAGGGGGAGTGATGTTGCTGGTTCCGGACATAACCAATTCTGTCGTTAATTGCTGCACAGCGCGTGTGGCGGCGGTCGGCACGGTGCCTGCCGCTCTGGCCTCAGAATGGCGCGATCTTGCGCAGCATGCAAGCGAACCCAATGCCTTTGCCGAAAGCTGGTTCGTGATACCTGCGCTTGCGACTTTAGGTCAAGGGCGAGTCATCCGTGTGATCGAAGTGCGCGATGCGGTGGGTCGCCTTGCCGGTGTCATGCTCCTCACGCTTGATGGCCGTTATGGCCGGATTCCCGTGCGGCATGTTTCCAACTGGACGCATTTCCAATGCTTTATGGGCACCCCGCTGGTCCGGCGCGGCGATGAAGCCTATTTTTGGGCGGCGGTGCTGGCATTGCTTGATCAAAGCGACTGGGCGCCGGGGTTTCTGAGCGTTTCCGGGCTGCTTGAGGATGGACCGATCCATCAGGCGTTGAAGGCAACGGCGACACATGTCGGGCGCCCCAGCCCGACGGTTCACCGCGCACGTGCCGCGCTGATGAGCGATCTCGAACCTGAGGCGTATCTCTCAGCTCATGTCAGGCCCAAGAAGCGCAAGGAATTGCGACGCCTTGCCAAACGGCTGGGCGATCTGGGGAGCGTCACTTTCTCGATCCTCGAACACGCGCATGAGATCACGGAGTGGTGCGATGCCTTTCTCGCGCTGGAAGCTTCAGGATGGAAGGGTTCGCGTGGGTCAGCCTTTGCAAACGCGCCCGCCACGATCGTCTTTTTCCGTCAGGTGGTTGAGGGTGCGTTCGCAGCGGGCCGCCTCGATTTCCAGCGGCTCGATCTCGATGGCCGCGCGATTGCGATGCTTGTCAATTTCCGCACGCCCCCGGGAAGCTGGTCGTTCAAGATCGCCTATGACGAAGAACTGGCGCGCTTTTCGCCCGGCGTGCTGATCGAACTTGAAAACCTGCCGCGCGTGCTTGAGGACCCTGAAATCGAGTGGATGGATAGTTGTGCGATCGAGGATCATCCGATGATCAACAGCCTGTGGGGCGAACGGCGGGCTATTGTGCAAGTCAGTGTGCCGCTTTCGGGCGTGCGGCGGCGGACGATTTTCCGCGCCTGCCGGGCGGCGGAAACCGCATCTGCCGCGATGCGCCGGGCGTTGCAGTCATGACCTCATTTCCCCAAACCGCCCGCGACATTTTTGCCGCAGCCTATCCGGAAACGGCGGTAAAGCTGACGCATAAGCTTGTCGATCATCCGTTGCTCACCCTGCCCGCGCTAGTCAATCTGGCGGCGATGTTGCCCGCCAAAGATGTCGAATATAATCCGGGCAAGCTGCCCATCGGCATCGCACCTGAAGACATTCCCTCACCCCAGCTTTCGATCACCGATACGATCCGTTCGATTGAAGAGAACGGGAGCTGGATGGTGTTGAAATTGGTGGAGCAGCATCCCGATTACCGTGCCCTGCTCGAAACGACACTGGCCGAGCTTGCACCGGTCGTCACCGCGCGCACCGGTGAGATGCTCACGCTTCAGGGCTTCATCTTCATCTCCTCGCCCGAGGCCGTGACTCCGTTCCATTTCGATCCGGAGCACAATATCCTTCTCCAGATCAGCGGCGAGAAAGTGATGACGGTCTTCCCGGCGGCAGATGAAGCGATCGTTTCCCCACAGGCGCATGAAGCCTTCCACTTAGGTCAGCATCATCGCAACCTTGGCTGGGACGCGGGGTTCGCGGCGAAGGGCACCGCATTCACCCTGACGCCGGGTGAGGCGATCCATGTTCCGGTCAAGGCACCCCATTGGGTAAAGAATGGTCCTCAGGTTTCGATTTCGCTCTCGGTCACGTGGCGTTCGGGCTGGAGCTACGAAGAGGCCGATGCCCGCGCCTTCAACCATCTGCTCCGCAAGATTGGCATATCCCCCACCAGCCCGAAGCGCCTGCCCGCGCATAACCGGGCCAAGTCGGTCGCGTATCGAGTGTTGCGGAGGCTTGGGCTGGTCTGACACCGCACCACCGTCATGCTGAACTTGGTTCAGCACCCATGCCTTACTGCCGACCATCGAACTGAACGTGGCATGGGCCCTGAAACACGTTCAGGATGACGGAAATGCGGAAAACCGGGAAAACGTTCATAAAAGCCCGTAGAGCCTGATTATAGGAGTTTTCCTACCGTTCGGCTGGGGGAGTAGCTAAATTCTCTAAACGGCCTCTCCTTGGGCTTCTGAGCGCATTTTAGAGGCATCAGAATTGCCCATTCGCGCTCCGGTTTTCACTTTGCGCCAACCTCCGACCAGATAATAGCCAACTGACATGACGATCGAGGCCATTGCGCCTCCGGAAAATGCCCACCAGATCGCATCGGCACCATAGCGCGAATGAAAGGCGAAACCGATTCCGAATCGCACGCCGATCGCAGAAACAATGAGGAAAACCAGGGGCATCAGAACGGCCCCGTTGGCACGAACCACCGAAACCATCACCATTGAAACCCCCATCAGGATATAGCTCCATCCGATGATGTGGTTCATGTGGATGGCAATCGGGATGGCGGAGCTTTGTGGCGTAAAGAACAGCCACAGCAATGGCCGCACCGCGAGCGTAATCCCAAGGATCAAGGATGCTGTCATGGCCACGTTGATTGCGATCCCGGCCCCGGCAATACGGCTTATCCGGTTCCATTTTCCGGCGCCAATGTTCTGCGCGGC
>JANLQV010000423.1:0-3334 GCA_031368025.1 Sphingomonadales bacterium
GCAAAATGGTCGCACGTCTTGGGGGAGACGAGTTTGCCGTGCTGGCTGTCGGGACTGACGCGGATGGACGGATAGCGGTCTATGTTCACAGCCTCCTGCAGCGACTGGCCATGCCATTCCACCTCGGCGAACGCACTATCCTGGTCGGAGCCAGCGCTGGCATGGCCGCGAGGATGCCCGACGTCCACGATGTCGGAGAACTGATGCGCCGGGCCGATATTGCAATGTATGTGTCGAAGCGGTCGGGCAAGATGCAAATGACATGGTTCGAACCCAGACTCGACCTTGAGCAGGCAGAGCCGCTCCAGATAGACCAGCGCCTGCGCGTAGCGCTCGAACGGGGCCATTTCGAGGTTCACTATCAGCCACTCGTCGATGCGCGCTCCAACGAAGTCGTCGCGCTAGAAGCACTTTTGCGCTGGAACGACCCTGCGGGTCAAAATCTCCCGGCAGATCGCTTCATCCCCATAGCGGAGGAAACCGGCATCATCGACCAGATTGGCCTATTTGTCCTCAATACGGCCTGCACCGCCGCCAATGCCTGGCCCGACGTTCGACTGGCGATCAATGTGTCAGCGGCACAATTACGCAATCCAGAGTTTCCCAAGCAACTGCGTTCGGTCCTGGACACTACCGGTTTTCCCGCGAGTCGATTGGAGATTGAAATCACGGAAACTTATGTCGTTATGAATACAGGTGTCGCAACAAAGGTGTTAGCCGAGATACAGGCATTGGGTGTTGGCATCGCTCTTGACGATTTCGGGACCGGCTTTGCGTCCATTGGATTCCTGCGCCAATTCAAATTCGACACACTCAAGATCGACAGGTCACTTGTCATCGATGCTGTGGGCGACGAGGGCGCGCGTGCCATGGTTCATGCAAGTGTTGTTGTCGCCCGCGCTCTGAAAATGACCGTTGTTGCCGAGGGTATCGAACACGAAGCGCAGGCGCTCTTGATGCGCGTCGCAGGCTGCGATCTTCTGCAGGGGTGGCTCTACTCCAAGGCAGTGCCGCAGGCCGAGGTGCCCTCGATGATCGAAGATCTTCGTTTTGCCCATGTCCGCGGGAACCCTGCAACCGTGTTGAGGCCAGGGCGCATCGCACAAATCTGAACTTTCCCGACCCATTCTCAATGCGAACAAAATGCAATAGCATTAAGATCAACACACAAATCCTATTGCGAATGGTTCTCATAAATACTGCCCAGATGCGACTCAAGCGCGTCGCGCGTCGCCCAGATCTTGCGCACGGTGCGTTCCGGATTGGCGAGCGCAGCGAGCACCGCGTGTCGCCCCCAGAAACGGGTGCGGTTGCCTTATTGCTGCTGATTCCGGTTGGCGAGCAAGCGGTAAAAGCGGACGTTAGATTGTCAACATTGCCTGCCTGTTGCGGTCGTTCAATCGTCAGCCCACCATTCTTTTGAGAGCGCCTTCATGCTTGTCAATGAAGTGATGCTTCAGTGCCCCCAGGATATGGGCACCCAGAATGATGTAGAGCAAATAGGGCAGCAGATATTTGTGAAACGTACCCCAGATTATATAGGCTTGGCTCTTCGGCAGAATCGGCGGGATTTCCCATTCAAAGATATAGGTTCCAAAACCATGCATGCTGGTCATCAAATAGCCCGTAATCGGGACTGTGATCATCATGACGTAGAGCGTGATGTGAACGCGGTGCGCCCATTTGCGTTCGGCTGGTTTGAGTGAAGCGTCGAGTTCGGGGCGTTTTGAATGTCGGTTCCAAAGCAGCCGAAAAATGAGCAATGCGAAAACAGTCACCCCTATTGTCTTGTGGACAACGTAATAAGGCCGGACGAACCAGCTGTCTGTTGGGGTCATCGATGCAAAGATGCCAATCGGGAACAGGGCGATGAACAGGATCGCGGTTGTCCAATGGACGATACGGGAGACGCGACCATAGCGCTCGGGTTCATTTTTTGCTCCAATTTTTAAAACTTCGCTACTCTTGCTCTGCCGATAAGCGGCCATGAGGAGCATCAAGCCTGCAATCAATGCAACGCTGGCCTGCATCCACAAAAGCGCGGGCTTTGCCGAATCCATCGGCGTCTGATTGGGTTTCGGGTGCTCAAGTATGCCGGTCCCCAAAATTTGTGAGAACCAGATGACGACTGCGAAACACCCCAGTGCCGCCAGCACGGTTCCAAAGACCCGAACCTTTGGCGCACTATAGTTGAGCGCCCAGGCCGTCAGAATTGATGCGAGGATGATCGCCAGCGCGAACCAACCACCGCTCGGGATTGGCGTCGGATTCTGCGCGGCCGCCGCCAATGCGGGCGATCCCGCGGTGACTGCCAGTGGCATCAATGTCCATGACAAGAGTTGAAGACGCGACCTGGGCGATTTTTCGGATCTTTGAATATGCATGAATGTTTTCCCCGTCATTTTGCTGATAAAGTTTGCTCCGAATTGCTATTCCGGATTTGGAATCAGCAGAACCTTGCCGGCTCGGCCGTCTTCTGCAGCACGTGTCACGGCTTGTGTGATTTCATCTATGGAGAAACGTGAATCGATCTTGGCTTTCAACGAACCGCTGGCAACCAGTTGAATCACCTGGCCATAAGCGGTCTGCTTTTCTGCCGGACTTGCAGTGCCGAACCATTTGGAGAGCCAGAATCCGCGAACTCGAACATCATTGAAAATAATCGCGATGGAATTCAGCAGGGGTGGCTGTTTGGTAAGCGATCCATAGGCTACAATTGTGCCGCCGGATGCCAGACATTCCACCATGCGGGAAAATGTTTCGCCACCAACCGCGTCAATTGCCAATGAAATGCTGGATCCACCAGTCGCAGCTGTAATCCGTTCGCCAAGATCTGGGCCGTCGACAAGAACAATATCTGCTCCGAGAGCTTTGAGTTCAGGCATAAGGCTCTCGCGCCGGACGAGATTGACGCTTTTCAGTCCGCGCTGCTTTGCGAGTTGGATGATATATTCGCCGACCGCGGAATTTGCCGCGCTCTGAAGGATCCAGTCACCCGGCTTCAGGTCGACGAAGCCCGCCAAAATCAAATGAGCCGTTAGCGGGTTTACAGTCAACATCGACATTTGCTCGACATCGCCAACATCCGGCAATGGGACAAATGCGGCAGCGGGAGCAACGATCTCTTGTCGCCAGGTCGCCCCCCCCGCAAGCATCACCCGCTGACCGATCTGGAGCGCATCAACATCGGGCGCTGTCTCGATGACGCGGCCGATGCCTTCTGCACCGGGAATGGCTGGCAGCGTGGGTGCGACACCATATTGTCCCGCGATCTGCAAAAGATTGGACGGGTGGATCGGGGTGGCGAGCACTTTTACACGGACTTCGCCAGCGT
>JANLQV010000442.1:0-1553 GCA_031368025.1 Sphingomonadales bacterium
AACGGTTCGGGACGCCGCGTAAGGCAGGGAACCTCTATTTCTATACCCGCAATAACGGGCTGCAAAACCAGTCGGTATTGAACGTGCGTGAGGGCATCGATGGCAAACCCCGCGTCCTGATTGATCCCAATGACTGGGCAAAGGACGGGGCAACTGCGCTGGCCGAATGGATGCCATCCAATGACGGCCGCTGGCTGCTCTATGCGATCCAGGATGGCGGCACCGACTGGCGCACGTTGAAAATCCTCGATGTGACGACTGACCGGGTTGCGGATGATGAAATCAAGTGGGTCAAATTTTCGACACTTGCATGGAATGCAGAAAACAGCGGTTTCTATTATTCGCGCTTTGCCGAGCCCGAACAAGGCGCAACATACCAGTCGATCAATCTCAATCAGACGGTCTGGTTCCATGCCCTTGGAACGCCACAATCGGCCGATGTGAAGATCTATGCGACGCCGGACAAGCCCCGGCAAAGTCATTCCGCACAAGTCACCGATGACGGGCGCTATCTTGTGATCACCACTGCGGCTGGCACCGATGATCGATACGAACTCACGGTTGGCAGGCTGGACAAGGGGCCGCTCAAGCTGCGGACTCTGGTCAAGGGCCTTGAAAACAACTGGCAACTGGCAGGCTCGGTGGGGCCTCGTTTCTTCTTTTTGACCAACAAGGATGCACCGAGCGGGCGTCTCGTGACGTTGGATGCCGACCGGCCATCGCGCAAGCCGGTCCAGATCATCAACCAAACCGCTGACACTCTCGTGGGCGCCTCGTTGGTCGGTGAACGCATGATCCTGGCGTATCTGGGCGATGCAAAGTCTGAAGCCGAACTCCGGACGCTGGATGGCACTCTGATCGGGCCAATCACGCTTCCAGCGATTGGTTCCGCAGCGGGATTTGGCGGCAAAGGAGGGGATCCCGAGACGTTTTACACGTTCTCGAGCTATGCCGTGCCGCCGACGGTCTACCGGTTGAATACAAGCACGGGTGTGGCAGAAGTCTTTGCCATGCCCAAAACCGTGTTTAACTCGGGAGATTATTTGACCGAGCAGCGCTTCTATGCCTCCAAAGATGGCACGCGGATCCCGATGTTCCTCGTCCGGCGCAAGGATAGTGTTGGCAAGGGGCCCGCCCCTGCCCTGCTTTATGGTTATGGCGGGTTCAACATTTCGCAAAGCCCGGGATTTAGCGCTCCCAAACTCGCCTGGCTGGAACAGGGCGGGGTTCTTGCGGTCGCCAATCTGCGCGGCGGGGGCGAATATGGGGCCGAATGGCACGATGCCGGGCGCCTCGAAGCCAAACAGAATGTGTTCGATGATTTCATCGCAGCCGGTGAATATCTGATTGCTGAGGGCATCACGACCAAGGCCAAGCTTGCGATAGAGGGGCGCTCGAACGGCGGGCTGCTCGTCGGCGCCGTGGTCAACCAGCGGCCTGACCTCTTCGCTGCGGCATTACCCGCAGTTGGCGTGATGGACATGCTGCGTTTCAATCGCTTCACCGCCGGTCGCTATTGGGTCGATGATTATGGCGATCCGGGCAAGGAAGCC
>JANLQV010000444.1:0-4833 GCA_031368025.1 Sphingomonadales bacterium
ATCCTGAGTGAGTCGGTGCTGGTGTTAGAGCATCGTGCCGGATATCTGCATCAACGTCATGCTGAACTTGTTTCAGCATCCATGCCTCACTGTCGACCATCGAGCTGAACGAGGCATGGACCCTGAAACAAGTTCAGGGTGACGGAGGTGGCTCATATTTATGGCATCCCGCCGAGCCAAGACTGGGAACCCTGCTTTCCACCCGCATAAGAAACGCCCGCCGGTGGTTTCCCACCGACGGGCGCACTTTCCTCCCCAGGAACTGGTTGGCTATTTCGGCATCGCGCTTCCGAGCCGGTGGTAAAGCCGTGAGAATTTGATCGATTCCGGCTTTTCAGCCACCACCGTGAGATAGTGGGCAACCGCTTCACGCAGCAGCTCGAAATCCTCGTTGGAAAGGACTGCGCGGGAGCGGGTGGGTTCGGCCATCGTATTGCTCCCCGCTCAGCCGAACTGATTCATTGTATTGTGCGCGCCGCCCGCCTTGAGGGCAGCTTCTCCGGCGAAATATTCCTTGTGATCGTCGCCAATGTCGGAGCCCGACATATTCTGGTGCTTCACACAGGCAATGCCCTGACGGATTTCCTGACGCTGGACGCCGAGCACATAGCCGAGCATTCCCGCCTCGCCGAAATATTCCCTGGCCAGATTATCCGTGGACAGCGCAGCCGTGTGATAGGTCGGCAGGGTGATCAGGTGGTGGAAGATTCCAGCGCGCTTTGCGCCGTCCGCCTGGAAGGTGCGGATGCGCTTGTCCGCCTGCTCGGCGAGTTCAGTGCCGTCATAGTCCACGCTCATCAGCGCGGCGCGATCATAGGCCGAAACGTCGAGGCCTTCGGCCTTCATTATGTCATAGACTTGCTGGCGGAAATTCAGCGTCCAGTTGAATGACGGCGAATTGTTGTAAACCAGCTTGGCCGTCGGGAAGACATCGCGGATCCGGTCCATCATCCCGGCAATCTGTTCGACATGGGGCTTTTCGGTTTCGATCCAGAGCAGGTCGGCGCCGTTCTGCAGCGAGGTGATGCTATCAAGGACGCAGCGATCTTCGCCGGTGCCGGGGCGGAACTGGAAGAGATTGCTCGGCAGGCGTTTGGGCCGCATCAGTTTGCCATCGCGGTTGATGATGACGTCGCCATTCTTCGCGGTGGCGGCGTCGATTTCCTCACAATCGAGGAAGGCGTTATACTGGTCACCCAGATCGCCCGGCATGTGGCTGATCGCGATCTGCTTGGTGAGGCCGGCGCCCAGCGAGTCAGTGCGCGTGACGATGATGCCATCATCGATGCCCAGTTCGAGGAACGCATAACGGCAGGCACGGATCTTCGCGAGGAAATCCTCATGCGGCACGGTGACCTTGCCATCCTGGTGGCCGCACTGCTTTTCGTCGGACACCTGATTTTCGATCTGGAGCGCGCAGGCGCCCGCTTCGATCATCTTCTTGGCAAGGAGATAGGTCGCTTCGGCATTGCCGAACCCAGCGTCGATATCGGCGATGATCGGGACGACATGGGTCTGGAAATTCTCGACTGCGTCGAGCAGTTCCTTTTCCTTCGCTGCATCACCCGCAGCCCGCGCGGCGTCGATATCGCGAAATAACAGGCTGAGTTCGCGCGCATCCGCCTGGCGCAGGAAGGTGTAGAGTTCTTCGATCAGCGCAGGCACCGAGGTCTTTTCGTGCATCGATTGATCGGGCAGCGGCCCGAATTCAGACCGCAGCGCCGCGACCATCCAGCCTGACAAATAGAGATATTTGCGCTTGGTGGTGCCGAAATGCTTCTTGATCGAGATCATCTTCTGCTGCGCGATGAACCCGTGCCAGCAGCCCAAAGACTGGGTGTATTTGGACGTGTCCGCATCATACGCGGCCATGTCTTCGCGCATGATCGCAGCCGTATAGCGCGCAATGTCCAGCCCGGTCTGGAACCGGTTCTGCAAGCGCATGCGCGCGACGGACTCAGCATCGATGCCGGTCCAAGTGCCGTTCTTGCTGCCGATCAGCTTGCCGACCTGCGCGATATGATCCTGATATGGCATAAGCTGTAAATTCCTTAACAAAACTAACGGGAGGGTCGTTGCCCTCAGGCATCCTTGTTGAACCGCTCTTGGGCCAGAATTGCAGCATTTTTCCAGAAATGAATCGGATTTTCGTGGTGTTGCGGTCTCATTGCCTTGCGCTATCGTCTGTAATATTGTAAATAATTGACAATGGCTGAGCAGAAACTTTTTGCAGGACATGCCGTTCGTCGCTTGCGCCGGACCGGCGGCTTTTCGCAGGCCGCACTGGCCGAGGCGCTGGAGATATCGCCAAGCTATCTCAACCTGATCGAACGCAACCAGCGTCCGCTGACGGCGGCGCTGCTGCTGCGGATTGCAGATCGCTTCGATACTGACCCGCGCGTGCTGGCCGGCGAGGGCGATCCTGGCGGCGGAATGGATGCGATGCGACGGCGGCTGGCTGATCCGCTGTTCGCCGATCTTGAGATTGATCGCACTGAAATCGAGGATTGGCTGTCTGCGGCTCCGGCAGGCGCTGAGGCTTTTGCGCGCGCCTTTGATCGGGTGGGGATTTCATCCGGCACTGATGCCGATGCCTTTGCCGAGGTGCGGGGCGAAATTGAACGGTGGCGCAATCATTTCGCTGACCTTGATACCAATGCGGAAGTGCTGGCCGATGAGTTGCGCCTTGGCGCGGGCGATCTTTACAACGCGATTGCAGAGCGGCTGCGCGTCAAGCACCAGCTTTCGATCCGTATCCTGCCAGTGGATGCGATGCCTGATCGGTTGCGGCGGCTTGACCTCCATGCGCGCCAGTTGCAGCTTTCCGAATTGCTCGACCCTGCCAGTCGCACCTTTGGCGCGGCGTTCCAGCTTGCCCAGCTTGAGGCCAAGGATGCAATCGAGTGGCTGGTGAAGGGTGCCGGTTTCAAGGAACGCGTCGGCGAACGCCTGTTCCGCCGTCATCTGACGAGCTATTTCGCCGCTGCGCTGATGATGCCCTATGTCCGGTTCCTGCGCGCGTGCGAAGCGACCGGCTATGACATTGAATTGCTCCAGCGCCGCTTCGGGGCCGGGTTCGAACAGGTCGCGCATCGGCTGACCACCTTGCAGCGGGTTGGCGCGCGGGGCCTGCCCTTCTTCATGATCCGGATCGACCGGGCCGGGCAATCTTCCAAGCGCTTCGGCGGCGCAAGTGGATCGCCGTTGGTCGACATCGACAGCCGCTGCCCGCTCTGGGCGCTGCACCAGGCGTTCGACCGACCGGGCAAGCTGATCACGCAGCTTGTCGAGATGGAGGACGGCGCACGCTGGTTCACGCTCTCACGCACCGTTCGACCGCAGGGAGTGAGTATCGGTAGCGTTGCCGCAGAATATGCGATCGGCCTTGGGCTTGCCGCGGATGTCGCATCGCCACTTGCGTCGGCGCGCGGGGTTGATCTGAAACGAGGAGAGGCGGTCCCAATTGGCTTGGGTTGCCGGATCTGCACCCGGCCTGATTGCCCGCAGCGATCCGCCCCGCCGGCGTCGCGCGCGCTGGTTTTCAATGAGCGGGAACGGGGGATAGCGCCGTTCATCTTCGCGGGCGACTAGCTGAACTTCTTGGCGTCCTGCGACGATCCGCGCGGAAGGATCAGCACTTCATTGCCGCTCGCAACGATGATGAGGTCTTTCACCCCCGAGACCGATATGCGCAGCCCATCGCTGTGGATCAAATTGCCGCGCGCATCGATCAGGCGGATGTTGCCCTTGAGGCTGTTGGCCGCATCGTCCTTGGTGCCCAATTCGTACAGCGCGTCCCAGCTCCCCACGTCTGACCAGCCCATTGTAACGGGAACGACGGCGACGCGGTCGGCCTTTTCCATCACGGCATAGTCGATTGAATCGGCAGGAGAGGAGGCAAAACAGGCCTCATCAGGGAGGATGCGTTTGCCGGTGCGTGTCGCGGCTGCAAGGCTGGCTTGCGCAGCGGCGAGCATTTCGGGTGCGTGGATCGCCAGCGCGGCAAGGAACATATCGGCCCGAAACAGGAATATCCCGCCGTTCCAGAAATGGTCGTCGGTCGCGATCATTGCCTCGGCACGTTCGCGGTCGGGCTTTTCGACGAAATGAGCGACGCGCTTAACCCCGGCCGTCAGAGATTCGCCCGACTGGATATAGCCATAGCCGGTTTCGGGGCCGGTGGGCGTGATCCCGAACGTCACCAGCCAGCCATCATCGAGCAGGGGGAGCGCCGCGCCAATGGCCCGCATGAAAGCCTGTTCGTCGGCGATGACATGGTCGCTGGGCATCACGAGGATGGGGGCAGCACCGGCTTCTAGCGCAGCGAGTGCAATGGCGGGTGCAGTATTGCGGGCACAGGGCTCGAGGATGATAGCGCCGGGTTCGATCCCGATTTCGGCCAACTGCTCTTCGATCATCGCTGCGTGGCGGGTGCTGGCAACGATCAGCGGCGGCGCAAAGCGCTCTGCATCGCGGGTGCGCAGCGCGGTCAACTGGAACATGGCGAGGTCGTCGGTGAGCGACAGGAACTGCTTGGGGCGATCGGGGATGGACATGGGCCAGAGCCGAGTGCCCGAACCTCCGGACAGGATGACTGGAACGATCATTGACATATGCGCCAAACAGGCCTCCGTTTTGATTGTTCCCTAGCCCGCTATCCTTAAACTTTCGAGACTTTCAGCAATTATTTGTAAATTTAAGCGACAGTGCAACAAGTGTCGGGATTTTTGACGCTTTTGCTGTTGCTGGGGATTATATCGGCTGGATGCTGAGGGTGTTCAAACATTATGTTCCACATGCGGTGCTGATGCTCGGCATGCTCGATTTCGTGTT
>JANLQV010000040.1:0-5732 GCA_031368025.1 Sphingomonadales bacterium
GCTAGTACCTGAAGATCCTGAGGCGTTGCGGCTGGATTATCGACCCATTCGCGCAACAGAGGGCTGCCGTTGATCACGTCGATGGCGAGTTTGCCAAGCTCATACTCATATGCAAAATCGCGCCAGAGATCATAGTCCGGATAAAGGCGGCGGATCGCCTTGAACGCCAGAGCCTGTAGCCTCCAGGGCTTGAATGCAGCGTGATCATAATCCGGACCTTCGGCGTGGATTTGCACGCCGAAACAGAGTTGGCCGGCATGCTTGTGGAACGTCGGTTCAAACGAGCAGTCGCGAAGGATGCAACCCTTAAGCCATTGCGGCGCAAGCGATTGCATTTCCCCGATGACGGATCGCGCGTCGATATCGGGCGCGCCGAATAGTTCGAGCGGTCGGGTGGTTCCCCGTCCTTCCGAGAGAGTCGTGCCTTCAAGCATGACCGTCCCCGCATAAGCGCGCGCCATGTTGAGGTTCGGCGCGTTGGGGCTGGGATTGATCCAGATCCGTTCACCAAGCGGCCAGCCGAAGCCGGGGCCCGCATCGGGCTGGTATCCTTCCATCTCGATGATGCGATACTCGACATCCAGCTTTAGCGTGTCGATAAACCACAGCCCCAACTCGCCGAGCGTCATCCCGTGGCGCATCGGCATCGCGCCAGCGCCAACAAAACTTTCCCAACCCGGCTGCAGCGTCAAGCCTTCGATGGGCCTGCCCGCAGGATTGGGCCGATCAAGCACCCAAACCGATTTGCCATGTTCCGCGGCCGCTTCCAGCATGTAGCGCAACGTCGTGATGAAGGTATAAATCCGGCAGCCCAAATCCTGCAGGTCGATCAGGATCGTATCGAACGTTCCCATCATCTGTCCGGTCGGCCGGCGCACTTCGCCATAAAGGCTGAACACCGCGATGCCATGCATCGGATCGTTGAAGTCAGGTGACTCAACCATATTGTCCTGCTTGTCCCCTCGCAGGCCGTGCTGCGGTCCGAACGCGGACGTGATGTTGAGGCCGCTCGCAACGAGAGCGTCGAGCGAATGAGTGAGGCTTTTGGTTACCGACGCGGGATGTGCGAGCAAGGCCACACGCTTGCCCTGGAGCGGCGCGCGCAAGGCAGGGTCAGCGAGGAGGCGATCGATCCCGAAATTCATGACACCCCCGGTGGCGCGAGTTCGAGCGCAAAGCAATCCTTGTGGTGAAAATCCGGCTGGCCGGGTGGATGGGCGAGCGCCCAATATGATTTGGTGCCGTCCTTTTCCTCGATCACGGCGGAGAGGCCCAATCGCAGAGAAGTGTCAGGGAACGGCGCTAAATCAATATCGACTTCGATAACGTAGCCAGCGTCGTCGACGCCGCGATCAATTTGTGGGTCGATGACAAGAGGAAAGTCACGCATCCCCTCGCGATACCGGTCAAACCGATATGCCGACCATTGTGTCGAAGGCGAAAAATTAAACTCAAAATATGGCTCGAATTCGTCTTGTCGAACAAACAACTCAAAACAAGTGGTCTCCCAAAGTCGATCACAACGATCTGGTGATGCCCATTCAGGCAATCTGAGGTGTTCGGCGCCGGAAACGATATAGGTCAGCAACAGATCACCATCACGTTGCGAATAAATAATCTCGACACTCACCCCTTTCACCTTGTTGGGGGGCATCTCGGGATGCGGAAGCAACCGATAAGTTTCCAAAATCTGGTTCCCCATGCTAAGCGCCCGCGCGCCATGACAAGTTACAAATCAGACCTCTTAAACACGCTGAGCGCGCGCGGCTATATCCATCAGATGACCGACGCATCGGCGCTTGATGCGCTTGCGATGAAGCAGGTCATCCCTGCCTATATCGGTTTCGATGCGACCGCGTCGTCGCTGCATGTCGGTTCGATGGTGCAGATCATGATGCTCCGTCGGCTGCAACAGGCTGGGCACAAGCCCATCGTCCTGATGGGCGGAGGTACAACCAAGGTTGGCGATCCTTCGGGCAAGGATGAAAGCCGCAAGCTGCTTTCGACTGAGGACATCGACGCCAATATCGCCTCGATCCGCCAGGTATTCGAGCGATTCCTGACCTTCGGGGACGGACCCACCGACGCAGTGATGGTCAACAATGCCGATTGGCTCGATGCCCTCGAGTATGTTCCGTTCCTGCGCGAGGTCGGCAAGCATTTCACGATCAACCGGATGCTGGCGTTCGATTCAGTGAAGCTCCGGCTTGACCGCGAACAGCCGCTCACTTTTCTCGAATTCAACTATATGATCCTTCAGGCCTATGATTTCCTCGAATTGTCGCGCCGCGCAAGTTGCCGGTTGCAGATGGGCGGCTCAGATCAATGGGGCAATATCGTCAACGGGATCGAGCTGGCGCGGCGAATCGATTCGACCGAAGTCTTCGGGTTGACGACTCCGCTCATCACTACGGCAGATGGCGGCAAGATGGGCAAGACGGCTTCGGGCGCGGTGTGGCTCAATGAGGCTTCGCTGCCCAGTTATGATTACTGGCAGTTCTGGCGGAACACTCAGGATGCCGATGTCGGGCGATTCTTGCGCCTGTTCACTGACGTGTCTCTTTCTGAAATCATCCGGCTGGAAGCGCTACAAGGCAGCGAGATCAATACTGCCAAGATTGCCCTGGCCAATGCCGCAACCGAACTGTGTCGCGGGAAGGATGCGGCATTGGCGGCATCCGAAACGGCACGCAAGACGTTCGAGGAAGGCGCCACTGGGGATGATCTACCGACGCTGAGCATACCCGACGGCAGTATTGCCTTGGTTGATGCGTTGGCGATGCTTGGCCTTGTCGCTTCGAAGGGAGAGGCAAAGCGCTTGATCAAAGGCGGTGGCGCGCGGGTTGATGGTATACAGGTCACTGACGAATCCGCCCGCTTATCGGTGGGCACTGCGCCCGTCCGCATATCGGCCGGGAAAAAGCTCCACGGCGTGTTGACTTCGGGTTAGGGTTGACACTTCATTAAGCCTCAAATTTATCAGGCGATTAGCGGGATTGGGGCAATGTCGTGACTGGTGAAGATAGAGGACAAGACCATGGTGACGACACCTGCCACGCTGACATCGCGGGTTTTTGCAACTGACCGGCGTTCGGCCGAGCGCGTTGACGTTGCGCTTTGGGTCCGGATTCGGGTTCAGGGGCAGCCTGAGCATCCGGCGCGGATTGCAAATATTTCCAGAACCGGCTTCATGGCCATGACGCCCTGCCCGGTCTACGACTATGCGCCAGTGTTGGTGGAATTACCGCGCATTGGCTGGGTCAGGGCAACGATGCTCTGGGCGCTAGGCGATCGCATCGGTGGCGAATTCGAACAACTCATCGAGCCGGACGACTTCGCCAAACTGCGTCCTTTCTTTATCTGAGGCCGCGGCTCTTTCAACGGATTGGCCGCGCCAACGCGCCATGCAATATCGAGATAATGACCAGAAAGCGGGGGAACGCTGACTGGAGTATGATGGGTGCGCACACGACCAAGCTTAGAACCGACCGATGATCGCCGTGCGGAGGAGCGCCACAGCGTCTTTTTCCGGACGGTAATGATCGAATCAGAAGTCGAAGGCGAACGGACCGAGATTATCAACATTGCCCGATCCGGCTTCCTCGCCAGAACGCAGATGACGCGGGAAATCGGGAGCACAATAGCGCTTCGGTTACCGGTTGTCGGGCAACGCGTCGCGACGGTTACCTGGTGTGGCAAGGGCCTGCTGGGTGGCCGTTTTGCCGAACCTATAGATCAAGCGAGCTTTTCCAGAATGCTGGACAGCCTAGCCTGATCGCAGCAGCGCGACCGCACCGTCCCTTTCAAACAAATAGAGCGCAAGCCGCGCGGCTTTTCCCCGCGCGCCCTCAAGCCCGCCGTCTCGCTCGACCAGCAATCGCGCATCGTCCGTTGCTGGCTGGATCAGCGATGAAACCAGTTCGGGTGTCGCAAGGCGAAATTGCGCCTCTCCGGATTGGCGGACGCCCAGTATTTCTCCGGCGCCGCGCAGCCGCAAATCCTCTTCCGCAATCCGGAAGCCATCATTGGTCTCGCGCATCAGGGCCAGACGGGCGCGTGCCGTGTCGCTCAGCACAGCGCCGCGCAACAGCAGGCAGACAGAGTGCTGCGATCCGCGACCGACCCGCCCGCGCAACTGGTGGAGCTGAGCCAGGCCGAACCGTTCGGCCTCTTCGACGATCATCAAGGTCGCATTCGGGACATCGACTCCGACTTCGATCACCGTTGTCGCCACAAGAATGGACAGTTCGCCGCTTTGAAACCGCCGCATGACGGCGTCCTTTTCCGGGGCTTTCATCCGACCGTGAATCAAACCGATCCTCTCGCCGAATCTCACCCGCAACGACGCAGCTCGCGCTTCAGCTGCAGCGCGATCGCTCAACTCGCTTTCCTCGACCAACGGGCAAACCCAATATCCCTGACCCCCCGCTTCGATATGGCGGGCAAGGCCGTTCACAACTTCGTCGATGCGATCAACCGAAAGCACTCGCGTGTCGATGGGCTGCCGACCGGGTGGCATTTCGTCGAGGCGGCTGACATCCATTTCGCCATAGTGAGTCAGCGTCAGGGTTCGCGGAATCGGAGTTGCGGTCATGACCAGCAAATGTGGGGGCTTTTCAGATTTTTGTGTGAGCAGAAGCCGCTGGGCGACGCCGAAGCGGTGCTGTTCGTCGATCACCGCCAGAGCCAGATTTTTGTAGGTCACCGCTTCCTGAAAGATGGCGTGCGTGCCCACCAGAATGTGGATCGATCCGTCGGCAAGGCCCATCAGGGTCGCCTCGCGCGCCCTCCCCTTGTCACGCCCTGTGAGGATCGCAACATTGACTGGCAAGCCAGCCAAATGGGCACGAAGCGTGTCATAATGCTGGCGCGCGAGAATTTCTGTAGGTGCCAGCATTGCGCCTTGCCCACCGCATTCGACGGCAACCAGCAACGCGTGAAGCGCGACGAGCGTTTTGCCCGCGCCGACATCGCCCTGAAGCAGCCTGACCATCGGGGTGGATTGCGCGAGATCTCCTTCTATTTCGCCAATCGTTCGCCGCTGCGCGCCCGTCAGGACATAGGGTAGCCGCAACGCATCGCGCAGATGGCCATCACCCGAAAGCGGTGTTCCGCGCCTGCGCCGGGAGGAGGCCCGCACCAGCATCAGGGCCAGTTGGTTAGCAAATATTTCATCATAGCCCAGCCGTTCCCGGGCCAGCCCATCGCCGGGGCTGCGATGAACCGTTTCGATGGCCGCGTGCCAGCCGGGCCAGCCACGCGCGCCAAGCAGACTGGGCTCGATCCATTCGGGCAGGTCGGGTGCCCGCAAAATGGCTTGGGCGGCCAACTGCCCCAATCGTCGTGCCGTAATCCCCTCGGACAGCGGGTAGACGGCCTCACTTTCGGGTAGCTTTGCGCCTTCATCGGGGGGCAGGACATGATCCGGATGAACGATCTGGCGCTCCTGCCCGTAAAGTTCCAGCCTACCCGACACGAGGCGTTTTTCGCCAAGCGGCAGCAGTTTGCGCGCATAGCCGCCCCCGCCCCCGAAATAGGTGAGGGTGAGCACGTCACCCTGGCTGTCTGTGGCGAAAACCCTGAACGGGCCACGTGCCCCGCCCTGCCGGTAATCCGTGGCTGTGACTTCGACGCAGACAATGCTGCCTTCAATTGCATCATCGAGTCGCGCGATACGCTGCCGATGGACAAGGCCGGTCGGCAAGTGGAACAGCAGGTCAACCACCCGCGCC
>JANLQV010000045.1:0-2145 GCA_031368025.1 Sphingomonadales bacterium
CGGGAGCGTGATTGACAGCGTCACCTTTGATCATCCCGTTTTCGACAATGCCGCCCTGGCCGCTCAGCAGGCACTCTGGTCACTCCAGGGAAACCGCAACACCTGGTATTGCGGGGCCTATTTCGGCGCGGGCTTTCACGAAGACGGGTTGCAGGCCGGGCTTGTCGTTGCCGAAGCACTGGGCGCGCAGCGCCCCTGGGCGCTCGCCAACCCGTCGGACAGGCTCTATTTGCCGCCCATGCTGGACGTGGCAGCTTGACCACTTCAGCACTCTATACCGGCATCGTGGTGCACCAACGCTTCCGCCCGAGGCCGCACCGTTTGCGTTACCGGATGGCGCAATTGCTGATCGACATTGATGAACTGGATCCCGTCGCCGGGCGATTGCGGTTCTTCTCGCGCAACCGCTTCAATCTTATCGCATTTCACGATCGCGATTATGGTGATCGTTCAGGATCGAGCCTTCGCCAGCAAGTTGAGGGCCATCTGGCAGCGGCAGGAATCGCGTTCGATGGCGGCCCGATCCGGTTGCTGACGATGCCGCGCATCTTCGGCCACGTCTTCAACCCGATATCGACCTGGTTCTGTTACGCGCGCGACGGCGTCCTGACGGTGACAATCTACGAAGTGAGCAATACATTCGGAGACCGCCATTTCTATGTCATGCCCGCCACTGCCGGGCCAACCGGAGTCATCCGCCAAAGCTGCAACAAGGCGCTCTATGTCTCCCCCTTCATGGACCTCGACATGCGCTACGATTTCGCCCTCAAGCCGCCGGGCGAAGGCGTTGCGTTGGTCATCACCGGCAGCGATACGGGTGGCAAACTGATCGTCGCAAGCTTTGTCGGCAAGCGGGTGGCGCTCAATGATCGGGCACTATTGAAGCTGCTGTTCAGCATTCCGCTGATGACCCTGCGCGTCGTGGCGGGCATCCATTGGGAAGCACTGAAGCTCTGGCTCAAGGGCATTGCCGTGCGGCGGCATCCGCAGCCTCCGTGCAGTGACGTGACGGCGGGCCGTAGCGAATATATCGGCCTTGACGCCTCATAATTACGTATATACATAATATGTCCACTAAGTTGAGTTACGATCCGGCCAAACGTATCGCCACGTTTGCAGATCGCGGACTCGACTTTGACGATGCGCCGAAGCTGTTTGGGGGATTGACCTTTACCGGCGTGGATGACCGGGCCGACTATGGCGAAACGCGCTATGTTACATACGTCACCCTGAAAGGACGAGCTGTGGTTCTGGTCTGGATGGAACGCGACGATACGATGCGGATCATTTCAATGCGCCACGCGCACGAAGAGGAGATGAAAAATGTCCGATTGGGTTGACCCGGAAGATGCCCCGATACTGACCAAGGAATTCTTCGAGCGTGCGGAAATTCGCGTCGGTGGCAAGGTGGTGCGCGAGGCGACGGGAACGCTCACCCGCAGTTTCGACAAGCCCGGCCGACCGCCAATGGGTGAGGAAGCCAAAGAGCATATCAGCCTGCGGGTTGATCGCGATGTGGTGGAGTTTTTCAGGAGTGGCGGTGCTGGTTGGCAAACGCGGATGAACGCTGCGCTCAAGAAGGCTGCGGGACTCTAAGAGCCGACCAAAGGGATTGCGAGAGATTTCGGCTCACGATTGCCGGTTTAGTAGGCTGGCGAGACCAACAGCATCAAGTGACACGAGCTGGCCTCCTTGAAACGCGCGCATATTACTTACGTCGCAAACGCCCCAACTTGGCGTCACTATCTTGCGAAGCGTAGCATCATCCGGACATTCGATTTCTGCCAGTTCAAGACCGGATAACTGACCTTCAAAAACATCGATGCCAAATTCATCTCTGTCGAACATAACCTTGTAACGCCGTTTGCGCAAAAATTGCGCGGGCAGTGATGCCAACAGTTCGAATTCTTCATTGGACAGATATGCCGTTACGATTGGACGCGCCAGTGGATCGTGCGCCTCATATTTTTTTGTCAGCTTGACGGCGTTTTTGCCGGACACGTTGTCCGTCATCCGGCGGAGGCGCATTCGCGTGCCTTGAATGTATCGGTCTTCGATCAAAATATAAGGAGCATCTGAAAAATCGGGGCGCTTGGTCGGGTCAACCAGCCAGCGCCGCTCACGTTCGTAATGTGCATATTTTGG
>JANLQV010000175.1:0-6241 GCA_031368025.1 Sphingomonadales bacterium
TTGTGCGTCCGGAGGCGATCGCGTCGCTGATCTTTTCGCGAGCCTCGGCATAGCGGGCTTCTGCTTTTTTGCGCAGATCTTCAGTCATGTTTTTCTCCTTGGCCGATGCTTTTGTTCAGGGCTTTCAAAATCGGATTGCGAAAAAGATAGGCAATTGCAGTTGTGGCGACGCCAATCGCCAGCATGGGACGAAATTTGGCGTTTGAAAGGGCAATAATTGCCACCTTTGTTGCCTGTTTGCGGGCTTCGACCTTTGCACTTCCAAGCAGCGCCTGGGGTTTGGTTCGTTCGCGGACTTCGTGAAAAGTCGCGTTCAGCCGATCGCGCGCGCTTTCAGCATCGGCCTTGCTCTTTTCAACCGGGTTCATCGTTCTTCCCGCGGTTTGAGGGACGCCTTCAACCGTCGCATCCCAAACAGGACGAGGAATCGTCCGAGCACCAGCGATCCGCCGCTGACTGCGATGACCGCCCAGACGATGCCGATCAACGGAGCAAGCATCAAGATCAGAGCAAAGGGCAGGGTCAGCATCGTGCCAAGCATCACCGCCCATCCAAAGCCAACAGCATAGAGCGCTGGCATGGCATAGCCCGCCCGCTCGCCCAGTTCGGCCTTGAGATAGCCCGTTTCCGCCGCGACAAATGCAGTCGCATCGTCGGCGAGCTGCAGGGCAAGCTCCTTCAGCCCGGGCTGTTCGGGGATGGCCTCTAATTCAGGGACGGGAGCATCGGCCATTCAGGCGTCGTCTCGATCGCCTGAGCCAGACCGGAACAGTCTGGTCAGGACAAAACCGATTGCTGCGGCGGCACCGATTGCGACAGCAGGCTTTTCGCGAACGAACTTGCGGGTATCGGCCACGAGATCGTCGATTTCCTTGCCTTTCAGGGTATCGGCAACGCTTGAAACGGCGCTAGCTGCCCGGCGCGCATAGTCACCATATTGTTTTCCCAATCGATCATCGACGGTCTTGGCGACATCATCGACGAAATCCGAAATGCCTTCCAGCGTATCGGTTGTCTTGACCTTGCCTGTATTGGCATAATCGCGCGCCTTGTCGCCAGCCTTGCTGACGAAGGTGGATGCCTGTTCCTTGAAACTTTCTGTGGCGGCTTCGGCCTTCATCTTGACGGGCTTGACCGCTTTGGCGGCTGTCGCCTTCGCCTTCGGCACAGCCTTTTTCACGGCAGCCTTCGCAGAGGCTGTAGGGGAGGGTGTTTTTGCCATGTCACGCAATTCCTTCGATCAACAGCGGCGGAGAGGCCCGCCATTTGCCTCAAACGGTGAACGCCGATATGGCTACGCCATCACCGAACAACCGTTTGAGGCCCCCATATAATGACTGCTATCCTCGATATCCATGCCCGTCAGATTATCGACAGCCGGGGCAACCCGACCGTCGAGGTGGACGTCACACTCGAAGACGGCGCGTTCGGTCGCGCCGCAGTGCCTTCGGGCGCATCGACGGGGGCCTATGAAGCGGTCGAAAAGCGTGACGGGGACAAGACGAAATTTCTCGGAAAAGGCGTTTTAGAGGCAGTAGCAGGCGTAAACGGAGAGATTTGTGACGCTTTGACCGGCTATGATGCCGAAGATCAGGGCGAGCTCGATGCCATGCTGATTGATCTCGACGGCACCGAGAACAAGTCGCGCCTCGGTGCCAATGCCCTGCTTGGCGTATCGCTTGCCGCAGCCAAGGCAGCGGCGGATTCGCGTGGGCTTCCACTCTATCGCTACATAGGCGGGGTTTCAGCACACGTCCTGCCTGTGCCGATGATGAATATCATCAACGGGGGCGTGCACGCCGACAACCCGATCGACTTCCAGGAATTCATGATCATGCCGGTTGGCGCAGAAACGCTCTTCGACGCCGTGCGGATGGGTTCGGAAATTTTTCACACCTTGAAGGGCAAGCTGCACGAAAAGGGATTGGCAACAGCGGTCGGAGACGAGGGCGGTTTCGCGCCGAACCTTGCGTCGCCCGCCGATGCGCTGGATTTCATCATGCATTCTATCGAGGCCGCTGGTTACAAACCGGGAGATGATGTCGTGCTCGCGCTGGATTGCGCCGCGACCGAATTCTTCAAGGATGGTGCTTATCATCTCGACGGGGAGGGCAGGGTGATTTCGCCACTGGAAATGGCTGATTATCTTGCTGATCTTTGCCGCAGCTACCCGATCAGTTCGGTTGAAGACGGGATGAGCGAGGACGATTTTGTCGGCTGGAAGGCGCTGACGGACAAGATCGGCAAAACCGTCCAGCTTGTCGGAGACGATCTTTTTGTGACCAATCCCAAACGCCTGGCCGCGGGCATCAAGCAGGGGCTGGCGAACTCCCTGCTGGTGAAAGTCAACCAGATTGGAACGCTGACCGAAACTCTTGCGGCGGTCGATATGGCTCATCGCGCGGGTTATACCGCGGTCATGTCGCACCGTTCCGGCGAGACAGAAGATGCAACGATCGCCGATCTTGCCGTTGCGACCAATTGCGGACAGATCAAGACCGGCAGCCTTGCCCGATCGGACCGGCTTGCCAAATACAACCAGCTGATCCGCATCGAGGAAGAGCTGGGAAGTGTTGCGCGCTATGCCGGCCGCGAAATATTCTTGCGCCAAGGGGTTGATTCGTTGAATCGCTTGTGATTCAAGGGGCTAGATGAAACAGGCAAAGCGTCTCCTCAACTTGCTGCGGTCGGCCATGTGGCCTGCCATGGCGTTGACGATTATCGCCTTTTTCGGCGGCTATGCGCTGTTCGGTTCGAACGGCGTGCTCGCCTGGGGCGATTACAGCCAGAAATTTGATTCGCGGACGGTCGAACTTGCCGCAATCAGCAAGCGCCGCAACGAATTGGCCCATCGGGTTACCCTGCTTGACCCGCGTCACGCAAACCCTGATCTCGTCGATGAGCTTGTCCGCAAGGAGTTGGGCCTGACCCAGCCTGACGAAGTCATTATTCCCCTCAATTAGTCTGCCGTAGCGTCACTTTTACCCCTCCGGTGATTGCGCTATCCGTGGTCGCCTGCCAATAGTCGTTCGCGTTCTCGCGTTCCGATCTGGCGAAAGGGTCCGTCTTGGCCAAAGCTCTCACAAAAAAGCCCACCGGCACGGCGATGCCTGGCACACCCAAGCGGTACGGGGCAAATACGGATGAGTTGCTGCGATTCTACAAGGAAATGCTGCTCATTCGCCGCTTTGAGGAGCGCGCGGGCCAGCTTTACGGTCTCGGTCTGATCGGCGGGTTCTGCCATCTTTATATCGGCCAGGAAGCCGTCGCCGTCGGTCTGCAATCCGCGCTTACTCCGGGCAAGGACAGCGTCATTACAGGCTATCGCGATCATGGCCACATGCTGGCGTACGGGATAGATCCCAAACTGATCATGGCCGAACTGACCGGTCGGGCCGCAGGCATCTCGCTGGGCAAGGGTGGTTCGATGCACATGTTTTCGACCGAGCACCGTTTTTACGGTGGTCACGGCATTGTGGGCGCGCAGGTGTCGCTCGGCGCAGGGCTTGGGTTTGGGCACAAATACACTGGTGACGGTGGGGTATGCATGTCCTATTTCGGCGACGGTGCTGCCAATCAGGGGCAGGTCTATGAAGCGTTCAACATGGCTGCTCTCTGGAAACTGCCTGTCATCTTCGTGATCGAGAATAACGGCTATGCGATGGGCACCAAGGTTGAGCGCGGGAGCGCGGAGACCGATTTTCACCTTCGCGGCACCTCATTTCGGATTCCTGGTATCCAGGTCAACGGGATGGACGTCCTTGAAGTGCGCGGAGCGGCCGAAGTCGCTCTCGAATATGTGCGTGGCGGCAACGGGCCGTTGTTGATGGAACTCAAGACATACCGTTACCGGGGGCATTCCATGTCTGACCCGGCGAAATATCGCAGCCGTGAGGAAGTGCAGGGCGTGCGCGATAAATCGGATGCGATCGAGGCGGTCAAGAAGGACCTTGATGCTGCCGGGATCGGTGAGGACGCCCTGAAGGCAATCGACAAGGACATTCGCCAGATTGTTACCGAAGCGGCCGATTTCGCCGAAAGCTCTCCGGAGCCGGAAGCCAGCGAACTTTATACCAATGTGCTGGTGGGGGCCTATTGATGTCGATCGAAATCAAAATGCCGGCGCTTTCCCCGACAATGGAGGAGGGCACACTTGCCAAATGGCTGGTCACGGCGGGCGACACGGTCAAATCAGGGGACATTCTTGCCGAAATCGAGACCGACAAGGCCACGATGGAATTCGAAGCGGTCGATGAAGGAACGATCACTGAAATCCTGATTCCCGAAGGCGCAGAAGGGGTGAAGGTTGGCACGGTCATCGCGACGATTTCGGGGGAGGATGAAGAGTCTGCGCCTGCGCCGAAGCCGGTAACGGTGGCTCCGCCACCGCCACCGGCGCCCAAAGCCAAGGCAACCCCGCCACCTCTGCCGCCCGCTGCCGATGGTCCCACGGTCAAGATGACCGTGCGTGAAGCATTGCGTGACGCGATGGCGGAAGAAATGCGCGCCGATGATCGTGTGTTCGTGATGGGCGAAGAAGTCGCGGAATATCAGGGCGCCTATAAAGTGACCCAAGGCTTGCTTGACGAATTCGGGCCAAAGCGGGTGATCGACACGCCGATCACCGAATATGGTTTTGCCGGCATTGGCACGGGCGCCGCGATGGGCGGGTTGCGCCCCATCATTGAGTTCATGACTTTTAACTTCGCCATGCAAGCGATTGATCATATTATCAATTCTGCGGCGAAGACCAATTATATGTCAGGCGGGCAGATGCGGTGCCCGATCGTATTCCGTGGCCCCAATGGCGCTGCTTCGCGCGTGGGCGCCCAGCACAGCCAGAATTATGCGCCCTGGTATGCCAGCGTGCCCGGGCTGATCGTGATTGCACCCTATGATGCGGCTGATGCGAAGGGGCTGCTTCGTGCCGCGATCCAGTCGCCTGATCCGGTTGTCTTTCTTGAGAACGAACTCATTTATGGTCGCAGCTTCGAAGTGCCGACCGGCGATATCGTCCTGCCGATCGGCAAGGCGCGCACCATGCGCGCGGGAACAGACGTCACCATTGTCAGCTATTCGATCGGAGTCGGGCTTTCGCTTGAGGCGGCCGAACAACTGGCAGCCGACGGCATTGATGCCGAAGTGATTGATCTGCGGACGTTGCGCCCGCTTGATACTGTGGCTGTGCTCGAAAGCCTGTCACGAACCAACCGCGTCGTTGTGGTCGAAGAAGGCTGGCCGACATGTTCCATCGCAAGTGAAATCATCGCGGTTTGCATGGAACAGGGTTTCGACGATCTTGATGCGCCGGTTGCCCGGGTTTGCGACGAGGACGTCCCCTTGCCCTATGCTGCAAATCTCGAAAAACTCGCCATTATCGATATTCCGAGGATCATCGAGGCGGTCAAACGGACCTGTTATCGCTGATCAGGTCGCGGTGAATGCGTTGCATAAATGCTGGGGCGCGGTGCCAGGATTATAAACACCGTCTCCGCCGGACGGACCGACCAGATCGCGATCGTCACGAACGACGAACGACGCTTCATATCGAATTGTCCTGGCCGGCATGAACATCGTGCCAAACAGCGCGTGATAGTCATAGACAATTTCAACGAACATCACCGCCGTGCCGGGCGGCGCCGTTATGCGTGCGGAGGCTGACCCCATCCCGGGGAATGCTGTGCCTGTCGCTCCGGTGCCTTCGGGCCCGTAGGACGATGTTACACTCTTCGTGCCAATGCATCGCTGCCAGTGGATCTGCTGACCACCGCTTGCATTCGGTTCAAGGCTCGAAAGGATGATGCGACCATTCGACGTGATATCCAGCCCCCCGGTCTGCCGCGTGAGCCCGATAAAGCTGTCATTGATATCAGACTCTCGAATCTGGACGGTGGACAAGGCCGATTGCGCACCGACACGCGACATATTGTCTGCAAGTGCCAGCGCGGCTTGTGAAACTTTCTGGTTCACAGTCGCCATGTTTGACGTTTCTATCCCATATCCACCCAATACAAGAAGAAGCGGAAGGGCATAGGCGAACTCGATCATCGCCACGCCACTCACGTCGGAGCGCAAGCGGCGTGCGGTTTTCACAAACAGTCTGGTGAGTTTTGTCATGTGCATCTCGCAGTCGGCGTGAACGTCACTTGTGTTCCGTAAGGCTGGTTGCGGAGCGTCGTGGTGGCCGAAATAGTCTGATTTTGTGTCCAGCCCAGCAATCCATACATCGGAAAGAGCCGCG